>JBDUEO010000467.1:0-3023 GCA_040002335.1 Parafilimonas sp.
CAAAAAAATATTTTATTGTTTGCGTGAATATGCCGGGCAGTTGTTATGGCAGCATAAACGCTTTTGATATCAACCCAAAAACAAGTAATTCCTGGTATCATGATTTTCCATTGTTTACAACAAGAGATATGGCGCGTGCATATTATCATTTGAAAAATCATTTAGGTATTTCAAAAATTCATATTGGTATTGGCGGCAGCATGGGCGGGCAGCAATTATTAGAATGGTCAATTGAAGAGCCAACATTGTTTGAATATATTTTTCCTATTGCGACCAATGCATTTCATTCAGCATGGGGCGTGGCATTTAATGCATCGCAACGTTTCGCAATTGAAAATGACAATACATGGAAAGAGCAACAGGTTGATGCAGGTTTGGAAGGAATGAAAACGGCGCGCTCCATCGCATTACTTTCTTATCGCAGTTATGATACATATAAGCTTACACAAAAAATAATTTCAGATAATTTGAATAGTAAAGAACGTGATGCAGAATCTTATCAAAATTACCAGGGCGAAAAATTAGCGAAGCGTTTTAATGCATTCAGTTATTATTTTTTAAGTAAAGGAATGGATGCGCATAATGTTGGGCGCAATCGTGAAAGTGTTGAAAAAGCTTTGGAAAAAATTCATGCAAAAGCTTTGGTGATAGGCATTTCAAGCGATTTACTTTTTCCTTTAACTGAACAGGAATTTTTAGCTGCGCATATTCCGCATGCAGACTACAGAGCCATTCATTCTCCGTATGGACATGATGGATTTTTGTTGGAATATGAACAGATAGAAGAAGCTATCAAAACATTTGTATTTAATAATGTTGAAGAAAAAAAATTAGTTACAGCATAACCGAAACCTGTTAGGTTTTTAAAACCTAACAGGTTTAAAGAAATTAAATTAATATGGGCAAGGCAATTAATAATAATTATCACAAAAAATTAGTGATTGGTTTATTTGGTTTTGGTGTAGTTGGCGAAGGTTTATATAAAGTGCTGCAACAAACATCATCGTTAAATGCAACCATAAAAAAAGTTTGTATTAAACATGCCGGCAAAAAAAGACATGCGCCGGAAGAATTATTTACAACTGATAAAGATGTTTTACTAAATGATGAAGAAATAAATGTAATTGTTGAAGTGATTAATGAAAGCGAACCTGCTTTTGAAATTGTATCAACAGCTTTGTTGAATGGTAAAAACGTTGTAAGCGCCAGCAAAAAAATGATAGCTGAACATCTGCCAAAACTATTAGAATTACAAAAACAAACAGGCAAATCTTTTTTGTGCGAAGCTGCAGCCTGTGCATCAATTCCTGTGATAAGAAACCTGGAAGAATATTATGATAACGATTTGCTGTATTCAATAAAAGCAATTGTAAACGGATCAACAAATTATATTCTTACAAAAATGTTTGAAGACAAACTCAGTTTTAGTGAGGCTTTGTTGCTTGCTCAACAATTGGGTTTTGCAGAAAGCGATCCTACTTTAGATATTGAAGGTTATGATGCCGTAAATAAATGGAGTATTTTATTAACGCATGCTTATGGTATTGTTGCGCATCCCGCTAATATTGTTTTTAATGGTATTCAAAATATAAAATCCGGCGATGCTATTGTTGCACAGGAAAAACATTATGAAATAAAATTGGTAGCGCAGGCAAAAAAATTATTGAACGGAAAAGTGGCTGCGTTTGTATTGCCGCAATTTGTAAAGCATGATGAACCATTATCGTTTGTTAAGAATGAATATAATGGTGTTGTTATTGAAAGTTCTTTTGCTGATAAACAATTCTTTTATGGTAAAGGCGCAGGTAGTTTTCCAACAGCATCTGCAGTGTTGAGCGATATTGGCGCATTGCGATATAATTATCGTTATGAATATAAAAAATTATATCATCACATTGTTCCTGAATTAAGCACAGATTTTTTTATAAAAGCATATATAAGTTTTGATGACTGGAAATATATTCCCAAAGAAAAATTTGAATGGATAGAGGAATGGCATGCAGAAGAAGAACGAAAATATTTAATCGGTGTTATTGCTTTTAACGAAATAAAAAATAATATTTGGTGGAAAGAAAATGATACATCACTTATATTATCACCAGAACCAATAATTGAAGATGTTGAAATTAGAAAACTGAAGAAAAAAAGTTTGGAGTTAGCTGGCGTTTAAAACACCATTATTCCTTTGTTACTTCAAATACGATGTTTTGCTTTTGGCGATAGATAACTTTTTTGCCATTTTGAATTGCTGGTTGCCAATCAGGTCCATTTTTTATTACTCTTACTGCTTCTTCTGCTGTACCATAACCGGGATCATTTTCTGCCTTTATTTCGGAGATTTTCCCTCTGGTATCAACTAAAAAACTTACGGTAACGCTGTATCTGCCAGGTGGTGCACCTTTATCGGCAGGTACCTGGGCATTAAGATTTCTTTCAAGAAATTTATTCCAATCGCCGGGGAATTTTGCTTCAACTTGTGCACTTGTAAATACTTTATAATAATCTTCCTCGGGTGTATTTGAAGTATCAATATATTTTGATAGATCTGTTTCTAACATCGAATCAGCATTAAATATCAAGTAGCTTACATGAAAAGAATCATTCTTTAATGTATCGATCAACATATCTAATTTAATGTTGACATTGTATATTGTTTTTTCCGTGTCACTATCTCTTGGAGCCAAATTTGAGATACGCGAAAAATAGTAATTTATTTTATTAATCTGTTGCTCTGTTAGATTAGATTTGAATTGAGTATTCGCAATAGAACCCGCACTATCAACAGTCAAAATAATAGAGGCATTGATTTTGGGAAATGCATTTCCTCGAGTTTTATTATAAGTAGCGCTATAATAAAGTCTTATAGGGTATTTAAATGTATTGTGATTAACATCATTTGCTGTATTTAAGCCTGTTAGCGTATCATACAAAACGTTCTCAATTAAATTAAAACACAAATCATCGTTTTCCTTAGAAGCTGTTTAAAAATAGAATTCAAGAATACCATTATGTGGAAAAGTGGA
>JBDUEO010000468.1:0-3020 GCA_040002335.1 Parafilimonas sp.
AACTTACAATGATCGCCAATCACGGGCAAAGCAAAAGATATTATCATGATGTGGTTGGCTGCAATTCAAGATTAGATACTATTCAGGCTGCTATTTTAAATATTCGTTTGCAACATTTAGATGATAATATTAATGCGCGTATAAAAGTTGCCAACTTTTATGATAATGCATTTAAAGATCATTCAATAATAAAAACGCCTTTCAGGGCAAAATATAATAAGCACGTCTTTCATCAATATACTTTAATATTGAATTCTGAAAAAGCGGGCTTGCGTGATGCATTAAGCCAGCATCTTACCAATAAAAAAATACCGAACATGATCTATTATCCTGTTCCAGGGCACAGGCAAAAAATGTTTGAAACTTCCGGCGCACTTGAATATAATTTGCCAACAACAGACTGGCTGACGGAAAGAGTTATTTCTTTACCGATGCATCCTGAACTGGATAATGAGCAATTAGAATTTATTACGCAACATGTGCTGGCATTTTTTAATTGATGTAATTATGAAGGCATCTGCTGCTTGAAAAATCAATTGTACAAGTGTTGCGACGCAAGGAACGTTGCCATGAAATGCCGCAGCTGGTTACCAAAAAAATACAACTAAACTGATACAAAATTTTATGAGTAAAAAAGTTTTAATAACAGGCGCAGCAGGTTTTTTAGGTTCGCATTTATGCGACCGTTTTATAAAAGAAGGTTATCGTGTAATTGCGATGGATAATCTTATTACCGGCGACATAAAAAACATAGAACATCTTTTTCCGTTGCCCGAATTTGAATATTACCACAACGATGTTTCCAAGTTTATTCATATACCCGGCGATCTGGATTACATATTGCATTTTGCATCGCCGGCAAGCCCGATAGATTATTTAAAAATTCCTATTCAAACATTAAAAGTGGGCTCGCTGGGTACACATAATTGTTTGGGTTTGGCGAAAGAAAAAAAAGCAAGAATATTGGTTGCGTCAACAAGCGAAGTGTATGGAGATCCTTTGGTGCATCCGCAAACTGAGGAATACTGGGGAAATGTAAATCCCATCGGCCCGCGTGGAGTGTACGATGAAGCAAAACGTTTTCAGGAAGCAATGACGATGGCATATCATACTTATCATGGTGTTGAAACAAGAATCGTTCGCATCTTTAATACATACGGACCGAGAATGCGTTTAAATGATGGACGCGCTCTTCCTGCATTTATTGGCCAGGCTTTGCGTGGCGAAGACTTAACAGTGTTTGGCGATGGTTCTCAAACACGTTCTTTTTGTTATGTGGATGATTTGGTTGAAGGCATTTATCGCTTGTTGCTAAGCGATTATGCCATGCCTGTAAACATTGGTAACCCAAACGAAATTTCTTTAAAAGATTTTGCGGAAGAAGTGCTGAAATTAACTGGCGCATCCGTAAAAATTATTTATAAACCATTGCCGGTTGATGATCCTAAACAACGGCAGCCAGATATAACGAAAGCAAAAAATATTTTGGGCTGGGAACCAAAAGTTGGCAGAGCAGAAGGCTTGAAAAAAACGTTCGAATATTTTAAAAGTTTATCAAGCGAAGAATGGTTTAAGTTGCCCAAAGAGTTTACAAAGCAGAAGTAAAATTGCAATAAATTTGTTTGAAATAATTGCAGAATGAAAACAGCAGAATTAAAACAAAAGCTTCATGATTATATAGAGAATGCTGAAGAAAAAAAATTGAAAGCAATCTATGTAATGGTTGAAGGCGATATACACACACCATATAATTATTTGGATGATAAAGATTTTATGGCAGAGTTGGAAAGAAGAGTTACTGAATTAGAATCGGGAAAAGAAAAAGGTGTATCGTGGGATGCGGTAAAAAAGAAAATTGATAAAATATTGATTTCGGCTTAAAATACCGGCGTTTGAATAAATTAATTTTTAATATACTCGCCGAAAAAGAATTGCTTGAATCTGTAAAGTGGTATAATGAACAAAATAAAAATTTAGGAATAAATTTTTATTTTGCTGTACAACAGTTGATTGAAAAAATAAGTGTTTCGCCGGAAGTTTATGGATACTCAAAAAAGCCATTCAGAGAAGCTGCAGTGCCAGTGTTACCTTATTTAATTGTTTATGTTTACAATAGTACAAAGAAAAGTATTTATATATCTTCTGTTTTTCATACACATAGAAACCCGGGAAAAAAATTCAGAAAAATACAATAATGCCTGCACCTGCAATTTTAGTTAGCGGTAAAAATGGACAGCTTGGAAAAGAGCTGCAGGACATCGCATCTTTATACAAAAATTTTGAATTTATTTTTTTTGATAAGGATGAATTAAATATTGCTGATGAACAACTATTGCAAACCATCTTTCAAAAATATTCGCCTTCATTTTTTATAAACTGTGCCGCGTACACTGCGGTTGATAAAGCGGAAACAGAACAGGAAAAAGCTTACTTAATAAATGCAGAAGCAGTTGGCAATATTGCAAAACAATGTCATCAATTCAACACAACATTAATTCATATTTCTACCGATTATGTTTTTGATGGAAATGGAAATGCGCCTTATAAAGAAGAAGATGAAACGAACCCTGTAAATTATTATGGATATACAAAATGGCTGGGCGAGCAACTGGCATTAAATAATAATCCGCAAACAATTGTTATACGCACATCGTGGGTTTATAGTAAGTATGGAAACAACTTTGTAAAAACGATGTTGCGTTTAATGAAAGAGCGTAAAGAAATTAATGTTGTAAGCGATCAGCTTGGTTCGCCAACTTATGCTAAAGATTTAGCAGAAGCGATTTTGGAGATAGTAAACGGCCTAGAGTCAACGGATAATAGTCAACAGTTTGGTACTTATCATTTCAGCAACGAAGACATTATTTCGTGGTATGATTTTGCAGTTGCTATTAAAGAAATAAAACAGCTTAATTGCGTTGTTAATCCAATTCCAACTTCAGCTTATCCAACACCTGCAAAACGGCCTGCCTATTCAGGATTAGATAAATCAAAAATTGTAAATACATTCGGGTTGCAAT
>JBDUEO010000469.1:0-3009 GCA_040002335.1 Parafilimonas sp.
GAGAATGCAAAAGCCTTAGGAAGATACTTTGTAGCGGTGAAGAACTGAGTCCATTACTGGTAAACTTGTTTAATGAAAATGTTTCTGGTGTGGAATTGCATAATCTTTATGGACCAACCGAGGCAGCCATCGATGTGTCGTATTGGAGTTTACCCAACGGGAAACGTTATGTAAAAAAAGTTCCGATTGGTAAGCCAGTTTCTAATACACAGTTATATATATTAGACATTTACGGTAATCCCAAACCTATAGGAATTGCGGGTGAAATCTATATTGCCGGAGCCCAGGTTGGAAGAGGTTATTTAAATAATCCTGATTTAACAGCGAAAAAGTTTATAGAAAATCCGTTTTCCAAACAAGAAGGAGCAAGAATGTATAAAACAGGCGATTTGGGAAAATGGTCATTGGATGGAACAATAGAATATTTGGGTCGAATAGATGACCAATTAAAGATAAGAGGATTTAGAATAGAGCCTGGGGAAATAGAAAGTGTTATAGGACAAAATGATTTAGTTAAACAAAGTATAGTGCTTGCGCTACCCGACGGAGAAGGCAATAAAAGGTTAGTTGGCTATGTAGTCCCTAATAAGGGATTTAGCAGAGAATCGATAATAGCTTATCTCCATAATAAGTTGCCGGAATATATGATACCTGCTATTTGGATGGAATTAGAAGAACTGCCCTTAACTTCCAACGGAAAAATAGACAGGAAAAAGCTGCCTAAACCTGAAGGACATAATCTTGCAGGTCCTAAATATGTTGCGCCGCATAATAAATTGGAAAGCGAATTAGTTGATATCTGGCAAGAACTCTTTAAAATAGAAAGAATAGGCGTACAAGATAATTTTTTTGAATTGGGAGGACATTCTTTGTTAGCAATGCGTCTTGTTACATTAATTCGTAAAAAACTTGTAAGAAACATATCGGTAAAGAATGTATTTGACTATAATACAATATCATTATTATCTCAGCATTTATCGAAAGAAATTCCTACAAATAATTTACCTCCTATATTATCTCAAAACAGGCCAGAAAATATTCCATTATCTTTTACCCAGGAAAGATTATGGTTTTTAGATCAGATGAGCGGAAGTGTAGAATATCATTTACCTGCTCTATTTCGCCTAAAAGGAAATCTAAACATAGAGGCTTTGTCCAAATCTCTGCAAACTATTATTAATCGTCATGAAGTTCTCCGTACAACATTTAGGAAAAAAGATGGTAATGCATATCAATTTATACAGGGAGAAGATCTTTGGGAATTACAAGCTTTGGATGATATAATCTACACAGAAGATAACGATAAACTCAGAAGCCAGATACAAAAACTTATAAGAGAACCTTTTGACCTTTCTAAAGACCACATGCTGCGTGCAACGCTTATAAGACTTGATAACGACGAGCATCTTTTATTGGTTATTATGCATCATATTGCTTCAGATGGATGGTCAATGCCGGTTATAGTAAAGGAAATTGCTTCGCTATATGACAGCTATGACAAAGGGGTTCCTATTGTTTTGCCTTCGCTTGAAATTCAATATGCAGATTATGCGATCTGGGAACGAAATTATTTGCAGGGAGAAGTGCTGGATAAAAAAATAAATTACTGGAAGAATAAGTTAACTGGTGTTGCGGCTCTTGAATTGCCAACTGACCATCAAAGACCGTCTGTACATTCCACCCGAGGTGAGGTTATGGGATTCAATATTTCTAAAGAACTTACCGATAAACTGAATGCATTATCACAGGATGAAGGTGTAACATTATTCATGGTCTTACTGTCTGCGTTTAAAATATTGTTGCAACGTTACAGTGCGCAGGAAGATATTTGCGTTGGAATTCCAATAGCAAACAGGTCACAGGCGGAAGTTAATGATTTAATAGGATTTTTTGTAAACACACTTGCTTTGCGAAGTAATGTGAATGTTGATGCTTCTTTTAAGGAATTTTTACAACAGGTAAAGACAACTACCCTGGAAGCTTACGAGCACCAGGATGTTCCTTTTGAAAAAGTAGTTGAAGCAGTTGTGATGGAAAGAGATTTGAGCAGAAGTCCTCTCTTCCAGGTGATGTTTGTTTTACAAAACACCCCTGATGTTCCGCAGCTAAAGTTAGGAAATCTCACCCTATCGGCGGAAAGCTATCAACATACCACCACTAAATTTGATTTGAGTTTTAGTATAAATGAAAATTCTGAAGGCCTCAGGGTTTCCGTAAACTATTCAACAGACTTATATGTTCGCAAAACAATAGAGCGGATGTTTGGCCATTTTGAAGAATTACTAAAGTCAATTGTAAATACACCTCAACATAAAATATCACAACTTCGTTTCCTTACAGAGGCAGAAGAGAAGCAAATACTATTGGATTTTAATAATACTTCCAAAGATTATCCAAAAGATAAAAGTATAGTAGACTTATTCGATGAGCGGGTAAAAAAATCACCTGGTGATACAGCGGTAATTTATAAAGATGATGAAATAACCTATCATGAACTAAATAAACGAGCGAATCAACTGGCTGAGTTTTTATCTGCAAAAGGCGTTAAGGACGAAACGCTCGTTCCTATTTGCATAGAGCGTAGCATAGAAATGATAGTAGGCATAATGGGCGTAATGAAAGCGGGTGGTGCGTATGTGCCTATCGATCCTGAGTATCCGAAAGATCGAATGAAGTTTATGTTGGACGATACAAAAGCTACTTTGATCCTGGCAAGCAAACAAACCAAAGAAAGAATTCCTAAAGGTATTGCTGACATTATAGAATTGGATGGTGAATGGCAAACAATTGCAAGTGAAACAGACAAGGGCTTCCAGAAAAAAATTACGCCTCATCAACTTGCTTATGTAATTTATACTTCTGGTTCTACCGGCAAACCTAAGGGTGTAATGATAGAACACGGCGGGGTGGTTAATTTGGCATTGAGTCAGGCGGCGGCATTGCATCTATTACCTGGCATGAAGACGATGCAGTTTGCTTCATTTGGTTTTGATGCTTCCTGCTATGAAA
>JBDUEO010000470.1:0-3009 GCA_040002335.1 Parafilimonas sp.
TTATTTTTCAAAGTATCATAAACCTGCGCAAGGTTAATAGCTATATAAAAAATATTTGCCTTGCTTCTTAGCAGGCTGTAATTTTCTTTTGCAAGCTCAAAATGCTTAATTGCATCAGTATTTTTTGCAGGGCGAAATAAGATTGGATAAACTGATATTTGCGTTTTGGGTAAAAGATGCGGAATGATTGATTGTTATCATTAATAAGTAACCAATGCTAATGATGTTGAAGTGCTTTTTCGTAAAAAAAATTTAATGGTGATAATAAAACCTGACAGATTTTAATACTTGCAATCTGTCAGGTTTATAGAATAACTATTTTATTACGACGAGTTTTTGTGTAAATATTTTGTCCGCACTTTCTATGCTGCAGAAATAAGTGCCGGGCGATAAACTGGAAACATTAAATGATAGTTGTGTTTGTTTTGGTGAAAGCAAAACTTGTTTTTGCAGGTTGCCATTCCGGTCAAATATTTTTAAGGTTGAATTGACTTCTGCAACTGCATCAAAATAAATTGTGCAATTTGCTGTTGCAGGGTTTGGAATTATTTTAAAGAAAGCATTATTGTTTTGAGGAAGGCTTACAATTTTTGAATAAGTAAAACTTCCATCTGTATCCATCATTTTCAAACGATAATAAACATCAGCATCTGAGTTAGCAGCATCTGTATAAGAATAATTATTTATTGAAGGTGCATTGTTGCTTTTTTGTGTTGCTATTTCATAAAAATTAATACCGTCCTTACTTCTTTCAACAGAAAAATAATTGGTATTTATTTCTGCGGCAGTTTGCCAGCTTATTATATTTTTTATTCCGTTATTTTCAGCATTAAAACTTATCAAAGTAAGTGGCAACACCCCATCAAGCGGAACATATTTGGCAAAGCCACCAGAGAGCATAAGAATAGCGTGGTTATTACTTACTGGCACATTGCCATATACGGGATGCCCATAAGCAGCTACTAATGTGCCAATGCCGGGCAATTGCTTTACACCGCTGCTGTTTAAAACCTGCATCGCTACCTGGTTTGATCCCGTTGCTTCATCTACATAAAATAATTTTATGCCATTATTCAGATCAGGCGCCATGGATACATTGTTTGACTGGTTATTAATAATTGAATCAACCTGTACGCCTTGTCTTTTCCATTTTAAAACACCTGCGGCGCTTACGTGCTGCGCATAAGCACCGTACGCAACATTGACTTTCCTTCCATCAGCCCAGGCATAATAAGCGCCATCTTTTCCATCGCTTATCATATTTAAAAAAGATTTACCGCTGGCTGTATCGCAAACCACTACAGCATTTCCGCTCCATAAAGAACCACCTGAAGCATTTAATTTTTGAGAAAACAAGGGCGTGCCAAGATTACCTCCTCCGGAGTATGAGCCGATCCATGAAGCAATGTAATTATTGTTGGTAGTACGTATGATGCTGTAATAAGCATAGCTATCGAAAGGTGCAGTCCCATGAAGATATTTAATTCCGCCTGTAAACTGTGGTACACCACTATGATTGAGCCGTTGCATTTTTAAATTTGTACTACCATAAGTTAATTCGAACCAGATTATCGCTATTCCATTGCGGCCATCGGCAATTGCTATTGGCGAGCGTTCATCCCAAACAGTATCAACAAATACGCCGCCTGAATCCCACATTTTTTTACCATGAATGTTCAGCCGCTGTGCAAGTACATCACTCACCCCACCCAGTACACCATATATACCCACTGCAAAAACGCCATTGCCATTATCATTTACCAGCGCGGGGCTTGTTTGGTTCAGCTGATACATGCCCGTATGTGAGAAAAGTAGCGTGCCTGCTCCTTTCCAAAGATGGTTGCCATTGGAATCAAGGTGCTGGCAAAACAAAGGTTGATAGGTAATATTTGTAATATCATAAGCAATATAACAACCACCTTTACCATCTTCACAAATAACCGGGTAATTATAACCTCCCACATTTGTATTTACAGATACGCCTGTACTTCCCCACCGTATAAAACCCAATGAATCTATACGGTTTGCGCGTACATTAGGTATGTTATTGGTTTGATCGAGCCATGTATAAATTACACCGCCATGCCCGTCGCTGCAATAACTGGCTCCCACACCATAAGTGGTATAATTAAGGTTATTGTCAACGTTTGGATCTGTTGACCATTGCGCATTGCAGTTAATGGTGTAAGCAAAACATATTGCAATCAGTATGATTGGTTTGGTAAAAATCTTTTTCATAATAAATATTTTGAATAGCAAAGATTCAAAACTGTTTTGACCGGTACAATCCCATAATGTGGTTACAAAAAGAGGTGCGTTGAAGAATTGCTTAAAAAATAAAATATAGAATTACCAAATAGAGTGCTGTGAAAAATACCTGGTTTGAGAGCAGTACTTATATCATTAAACCAACTTTTCAGTGAAAGCTTTACTCAATGCTTCTGTTTGAGAATGTACATGCAGCTTATCATAAATTTTTTTAAGGTGACTGCGTACAGTTTCAATGCTTATGCCTGACGCTGCAGCAATCATTTTATGGCTGTTGCCTTTTGAGAGAAGTGTAAGCATTTCTTTTTCGCGGTTGGTGAGTGCATATTCATTTTGCTGCGATGCTGATGCCTGCTGCATTTGCGTGATGATCATTCTTGCAATAGCGGGGCTCATTGGTGCCCCTCCATTCAATACTTCCTGTATTGAAGTAATAAGTTTATCTGAAATATTTTTTTTAAGAAGATACCCACTTGCGCCGGCACTTAATGCATCAAATACATGTGTGTTATCATCAAACACAGTTAGCATAATTATTTGTACTTTTTTATTAAAGCTGCGAATCTTTTTTACAGCTTCAATACCATTCGTGCCGGGCATATCAATATCCATCAAGATTACATCGGGCAAATATGTTTTTACCTGCTCTTCTGCCAGCAGGCAATTTGAAAAAGCGCCGCTTATTTCATAATCTTCAGTTAATGCAAACAAGCTGCAAAGGCTTTCGCGAAGATTATCATT
>JBDUEO010000471.1:0-3007 GCA_040002335.1 Parafilimonas sp.
ATACGGGTTACCGGTGCCTGCTGCAAAAATTACTACGCGCCCTTTTTCCAAATGGCGCATGGCACGGCGGCGAATATAAGGTTCTGCCACCTGCTCCATTTTTATAGCGCTTAATAAACGCGTATCTATACCAATTTTTTCCAGCATTGCCTGCATGGCCATGCCGTTTATACTTGTTGCCAGCATGCCCATATAATCGCCCTGTGCACGTTCAATACCTGTTTCAATTTCATTGGCACCGCGATAAATATTTCCACCACCAATTACAAGCGCCACCTGCACACCAATGTCAGTTATAGTTTTAATTTCATTTGCATACTGCTCTATAACAGCAGCATTAAAAGGTTCAAAGCCATCAACACCTTTCCCCATTAAAGATTCTCCGGAAAGCTTCAGCACTATTCTTTTGTATCTTGGTTGCATGTGTTTTTTATTTCAGATTGTTTTGAATTATGGCTGCAAATTAAATGAAAACTGAGGAGGGAAAAGTCAAATTCCAAAACTAAATATGTTTTAATTTTTTAAACATAACTATACAAGTAACATAAGCATCCACACTAAAAACTTTTTTTTCATTTTTTCATTTTTACTTTTGCGTTTATAATGCTTGCTATATGGATACTTCAATGTACTACAGTGATTATTTGCAACTTGATAAAATAACCGGCAGCCAGCACCCGGTAAGTTTTGAAAACGGCAACCAGCCTGCGCATGATGAAATGCTGTTTATCATTATTCATCAGTCGTATGAATTATGGTTTAAACAAATTTTGTTTGAACTGGGATATGTATTAAAAGTGTTTACCAAAGAAACGATCAACGATAATTCCGAAGACCTGAATCTTGTATTGCATCGCTTAAAGCGTGTAACAAGAATTTTTCAATTATTAAATCAGCAGGTAAATATTTTAGATACGATGACGCCGCTTGATTTTTTAGAGTTCAGGAACCTGTTAACGCCTTCGTCTGGTTTTCAAAGCGCACAGTTTCGTTTAATTGAAGCAACACTTGGTTTGCAAATGGATAACCGCCATCAAAGCAGTTATTACAAACGCACTAATGCGGGCGGTTTTTCACAAGAAGATTATGACAAAATAAATGAAACAGAAGCATCTGAAAACCTTTCTCAATTAGTAAATAAATGGCTGGAACGGATCCCTTTTTTTGAACCTGATTTTTGGAGTAATTATACGAATGCAGATGCAACTGAAGAACATCCGTTTTGGAGCGCTTACAGAACCATTTATAAAAACAGTTTGACAGAAAGAGAAGCCAATAAAATTTTTGATTTTGATTATGTATTCTTCAATAAAATTCCGCAGGATGCAGATAAGGAACGTTTTATAAACCTGCGCAGCAATTTTTCTGCAGCAGCATTACGTGCAGCGTTATTTATTATGCTGTACAGAGATTTCCCTGTGTTTCAAACTTCTTACCAGTTATTAGATTCATTAATTGAGATTGATCATTTAATGAGCAACTGGCGGCATAAACATTTAATAATGGTGCGCAGAATGATTGGTATGCGCGTAGGTACCGGCAACACATCCGGCGCAGGATATTTAGAAGGCGCATTAAACAAACATTATGTGTACCGCGATATTGCAGGGCTTTCTACTTATTTTATTGAAAGAAGAAATTTACCAAAGCTGCCTGATGGATTAATAAAGCACTTAAGTTTTAATACGCAGTAACTTTTCAAGTCCTTTGCAAGAACTAAAATTATAACACGAACGTGTGTGCATCTGACAGGTTTATTCATCCTTCACAAATCAAAATAAGTAGTTGTTTTATTGTACAAAAGTTGAAAATAAGTGTGAGATTATTTTATCAAAAATTGTATTTTATTGCGACTATATTTGAGTTGGTTGTAACTCGCACTAACTTTTAAATGACTTACATTAATTTACTTTTAAGAATGATTCCGATAATTCTTGTCGGACTTTTATTGAACGGTTTTATATTGAGTAATGCAGATGAAGATTTTATATTTAAGAACGAAATAATTCTTTTGTTAGCATTAGTATTCATAGCAATATTTGTATGGATAATTTATAAAGATAAAAAGGTGTTTAAGAACACAAAATCAAGATTAAGTTTCTTGCCGACAATTACTGCAATTATATTTATTGTATCTTTTTTAATAACAAATATTGTTTTAGCAAATCGCGATAATTCACCAATTATAATTCAGGCAGGTTATGACGGTGGTTTTAACGGAGCTTGGTTTGAATTTAGGAAAGATGGAACTTATAAGTTTGGTAACAGTGGCGGAATTGGTATAACTTATTCACGAGGAAAATATATTTTAAAAGATAGTTTGATTACGCTTGACAAAGACAACATTGACAATACTATTCAAAGTAAATTGCTTATTATACGAAAAGAAAAAATCATTGACACATTAGAACAAGTAATTTATCAAATTAATCAAGAGCACCAAATAATTAGCAAAGACTTAAAATTCATAATTCATGTTGATAAACGTAAAAAATAAGATGTGCTACAGCCAATAAGTGGTTGGCATGTTAATAACTTGTTATGTGCTTTGCAAGAACTTATACATTTCACAAACGTGTGTGGCACCTGACAGGTTTGCTATGTTCTTTTGCCTTGATGTAAAAGAACCAAAAAATCAAGAATAACCCGATCGCTCCGCGCTTTTGTCCGGTCAACGCGCCCTTATGTGTGGCTTGGTTTATTATTGCAAGAATTAGTGATAATTTAAGATAGTTGTATTTTATTCTTACGTTATTAATCTTTCAAATTAAATCAACCCGGCCGATGTCATTCGCGCACAGGCGGGAATCCGCACTTTCCTTTCCCGCAATGTCTCCTTAAAAAGCCATGAGCGCAGGCAGGGACATTGCGGCCTACGAAGCACAAAAGCTCATAATTTGTAGTAACTTCAACCAATGCCTGTTCGCAAAGCTATACCAGAAAAAGATGGAATTTATTTTATAACATTTACCTGTACTAACTGGCTTCCTTTATTTAAAATATATAA
>JBDUEO010000472.1:0-3001 GCA_040002335.1 Parafilimonas sp.
TGATGGTATTAACTGGTATTTAAAAAAGAACCGTCCCGAATTAAAATACGCCACTATCACAACTGTATCTCAAAAAAATATTAAAGAGCTTTTAGCAGAAAATAAAGGCAAAGCTGATTATATAATTTGTGTAGATGAGGATATGACAAACACCTATTAATAACTGCCATTCTGTTAATGCTTTTGTAAAAAAAAATTAAGCAGATTTTTTGTACAATATTTGAAGCAGATTGCCGTAATTAATATAATAACCGGCAATGAAATATTTTCTTTTCACATTCTTTTTGTTTCTCAGGCTATCGCTGTTTTCGCAAACTCATAATGTTAGCGCATTGGCTGTTTCGCCATTAGCATCTTACAGTAGTATTTGGAATGATGCTAAATACAGTGCATGCAATACTGCGGCAAATGCAGCCTACTTAACCAAATCAGAAAAGGAAGTAATTTATGTGCTGAATCTTATCCGCAGCTACCCTGCTCTTTTTTGTAAAACTGTTTTAAAAAAATATCCGGAAACGTCCGGACAACTTTACCTGGCAGAAGATTCATTTTATTTTCTTTCTTTAGTTAACGAGTTGGAAACCATGCAGCCGGTTAATATTCTAATGCCTGATAATGCCTGTTTTATCAGCGCCAAAGCACACGCTTATTACTCGGGCATTACTGCTTATGTTGGGCATGAGCGAAAAAGTCCTGATTCAAGAGCAAAAAAACATTTTTATGGTGAGTGTTGCGAGTATGGGCATAGTGACCCTGTTGATATTATTTTAGCGCTACTGATTGATGAAGGCATCCCAAGCCTTGGACATCGTATTGTGAGCTTTACCAATTACACCAAAGTTGGTGTTTCTATACAGCCACATAAAAAGTATGGTAAAAATACCGTACTGGATTTTTACTTCTAATGATTCCCTTCAATTTTAGTAAGCTTTAATATAAGGCGGCCTTTGCTTTGTATCTTTAAAAAAAATTGCATTGCTTTAAAACATTGGTTATTTACAATCGTCTTTATAAATAATAGAAAGATGAAGCAATGACTGTAGCAATAGAAATGAATGCGGAGCGTAATAAAAACATTACCGAGACTATTAAAGCGATAAGCAAGCGCCTGTTTAGTTTTATTAAACAAAGGGTAGCCAGTACAGAGGATGCTGAAGACATTCTGCAGGATGTTTTTTACCAGTTTGCCGGCAACCCCGAGCCAATAGAGCAGGCAACAGGCTGGCTTTATAAAGTTGCACGCAATAAAATCACCGATAATTACCGCAAGCATAAATTGCCGCTGGCAGATGATATTTTCAATAGCAGTGAAACTGATGAAGACAATTTTAACTGGAAGGAGATGTTGTTGCCAACCGACAGTACCCCAGAAACCGAATACCTGCGGAATATTTTTTGGGAAGAATTAAAAGCTGCGCTTGATGAACTACCTGCTGCACAAAGGGATGTTTTTATTCAAAATGAAATAGAAGGCGTTCCCTTTAAAGATATTGCGGAACAAACCGGCGAAGCCGTAGCAACACTCATAAGCCGCAAAAGGTATGCTGTATTGCATTTGAGGGGAAGGCTACAGCAATTAAAAGATGAATTATTAAATTATTAAAACAAAAAATTAAATAAAATGAAAAAGTTCTGGATTAAAAAAGGGTTGATGTTTTTAGGCATTTTTATTGTTGCCGTATTGGGTTTTGGGTTTCTGGTAATGGCTTTATGGAATGCGATTTTGCCTGCTGTGCTTGGTGTAAAAGCAATTACATTTTTGCAGGCACTGGGTATTTTATTATTAAGTAAAATATTGTTTGGAGGCTTTAAAGGCCGTGGCGGCGGAAGACATAGAAGAGGAAAATGGATGGAAATGAAACAAAAATTTGCCGGTATGTCTGCTGAAGACAGGGAGAAATTTAAATCGGAATGGAAAACAAGATGCGGTGGCAGATGGATGGCGCAACCGGGCAGTGAAAAGGAAACTGCAACGCAATGAACACTACATTGATATTTGAAAACGTAAACACTTCTCGTTAAAATGAATGAACAGCAAATAAATCATTCTTCGCATTTTTCATCAACTACTGTTGGTGAAAAACGCGTTTGCACTACCATCTTAGTGTTTAAAACCAATCTTACCAATACAAAACATATCCGCAAGGTAAAATCTCCCCTAAACCTTCATCCATATATAAAAGATTGGAATGTTGACCTGCACGATTGCGACAATATTTTAAGGGTTGTTGCAGAAAATATTCCCGCCAGGGAAGTAGAGCAAATTATTGTTAATGCAGGATATTATTGTGAGGAATTACATTGACTTACAATTTTATTAAAGTAGCTACACCGTAGTAAAAGCGGTCAACCATTAAATATTTTTTATAGGTTTTAAGTTTTGTATTGCCTGAGCAATTATCTTTATCGCATTACATTACAAAAAATATAAAAAACAATGAAAACTCTGAGAATCTTTACCCTGCTTGCAATTGTATCTTTTGTATTTGCTCAAAAATCTTATTCACAATCAACCTACGATGAATTAATGAGGAAGTCCCGTAGTGCCAGAACAACAAGTACAATTTTGGTGGCCACCGGGCCTGTAATTGCTGCTGCCGGTGTTGGCACTTTAATTTATGGCCTTATAGAAGATGACCTGAATAATGGCAGAAACCCTGTTTATGATCAAAATGGAAATTTTATAGGCTACGATGGACGAAAACATACCACAGAAATTGTTGTTGGCGCCGTAGGTACACTGGTTGGAATTGGCGTTGCATTAACCAGTATCCATTTTTCACACAAAGCGGGTGATTTAAAGCGTGAAGCGAGGAAAGCAAAATTAAAAACCTCTACAGACCGCATCACTATTCCAGGTTTGCAAAATGGCTTTGCAAGTAATAAGGCAAGGCAATTTAAAGTTTCATTGGTAATACCTTTAGGCAGATAATAAGAATTGAATTAATAATAAAAGAAGGCTGAAAAAAATCAGCCTTCTAACTTTAATCACAAACACCCT
>JBDUEO010000473.1:0-2999 GCA_040002335.1 Parafilimonas sp.
CAGGCAAATCTTTAATAATAGTTGGAAAAAAATTAATAGAAAAGCTGTCTTTGTATTTAAGACGGCTTTTCTATTTTAAAAGCGTTGCAATCAGTTAATAAACTTATTTATATTGAGCCGCTTTAAATCAAACTTAACATGCAAAGACTACAAGGCGTTGCAGGTATTCTTTTAATTCTTGGGCTGGCTTTTCTGGCATCTAATGAAAGCACTTTTATGCGGAACGCTTGCTTCATATTTATCAGCAACTATTGCTGGTATTTTAATGTAAACTGCTGATAACCAATTTTTAAATTTATTTAAGGGTTACTTTTTTGCAAATTTCGTATCAATGTGTACGAAATACACATTTTGTCGATTGCATCAGCCGAAGGCTGATGTTTTTGTATACATCAAAAATGAAAAATGAAAAAAAATAAAAAAATAGCCATCATCGCTTTTGAATCAAATAAAACAGATTTAATTGAGTGGTCATACTTTAATAAAGAACTTTTAATGCCTCATCAAATTACAGCTATTGGTTTTGCTGCAAATATTTTGGAAGGCACTTTAAATAAGAAAACAGATTATATAGAGCCAGGAAATTTTGGGGGCTATCGGCAGTTAAGCAATCGTATCAAAGAAAATAAAATTGATGCAATAATAATTTTTGGAGAGGCGAAAGAAATCTTTGAAACAAAAGAATTAAGAGTAGTTATTGAAACAGCACTAATTAATAACATTATTGTTGCTGCTAATAAAACAACTGCAGATTTTGTTATCCATTCTTCTTTAATTAATAGTGAATACAAAATACTTTCAAAGGAAAAAAAGCCTGTTTATAAAGAGGTATCGGCCAACTCCGCTCCTTTCCCACTTGCAAAAGCAAGTTGATATAAACCAAATTTTATTGTATGAATATTTCTGTTACAGTTAACAGCAAGGTTTATAGAATTGCTGTAAGCGTATTCTTTTTCGTTTCCGGTATTGTTGGTTCAAGTTGGGCAAGCCGCATTCCTGATATAAAAAATAAATTGCAATTAAGCGAGGCTGCGTTAGGCGCTGTTTTATTTGCACTTCCTGTGGGCCAAATTATAAGTATGCCTTTATCGGGCTGGCTTATTTCAAAATTTGGAAGCAGGCAATTATTAATCGCTGCAGCAATATTTTTTCCGCTTACATTAATAATGATTCCGTTTGCAGTAGCTACCTGGCAATTGATTATTGTGTTATTATTTTTTGGGTTATGGGCAAACCTGCTTAATATTTCAATGAATACACAGGCAGTTAGTATTGAATCAATGTATGGAAGATCAATCATGGCTTCATTTCACGGCCTTTGGAGTTTAGCAGGATTTTGCGGTGCCGCAATTGGTGGATTTTTCGTTTCAAACAATATTTCTCCATTACTGCATTTTACTGTTATTGGTTGTTTCGTATCCATTTTAATCGCGGCTTCTTATAAACATACATTACCTGCCGTTGCAAATGCTTCATCAGTTAAACCAAAACTTTTTGTTAAGCCAGATAAATCTGTCTTGTTTCTTGGGCTTATTGGTTTTTGTTGTATGATATGCGAGGGCTCAATGGCAGACTGGAGTGGTGTTTACTTTCAAAACATTATTCATTCACCCGAAAAATTTATAACACTTGGCTATGTTTGTTTTATGGCAACTATGGCAACGGGCAGATTTTTAGGTGATTGGATGATAACAAAATTTGGGATAAAAAAAATATTACAGTTTAGCGGTGTATTCATTGCATCAGGTTTGGCAACCATGATTTTGTTTCCATATTTACAAACTGCGATAACAGGATGTTTATTGGTTGGCGTTGGTGTTTCGTGCGTGGTGCCAATGGTTTACGGCCTTGCAGGAAAATCTAAAACCATGTCGCCGGAATTTGCGCTTGCCGCAGTTTCAACAATTAGTTTTCTTGGCTTTTTATTAGGCCCTCCTGTTATAGGTTTTATCGCGCAATTATCAAATCTTCGATGGTCATTTGCTTTGATTGCACTTTTAGGTTTGGGAACAACTTTACTTGCAGGCCGCATAAAAACTATCGTTAACTAAATTATTTATAGCAGTCATCGTTTAGCAATGCAAGGCTGTTAGGTTTTTAATACATCGTGTATTATCTTGCCGGCATCAAAAAAAATAATACTGCGTATGACTGATTTACTTAAAATTTCTATTGAAGCAGCAATTAAAGCTGGTAAAAAAATTCTTGAAGTGTATGAAAACGATTTTGAAGTTGAAACTAAAGCTGACAACTCTCCATTAACCGAGGCTGATAAAAGAAGCCATCTTACAATAAAAGATATTTTGTCTCCGCTTTCAATTGAAATGCTAAGTGAAGAAGGCAAACAGTTAGCTTATAGTGAAAGGAAAGACTGGAAAAAATTCTGGTTAATTGATCCATTAGACGGAACAAAAGAATTTATAAAACGCAATGGAGAATTCACTGTAAATATCGCTTTAATTGAAAATGGTTTTCCTGTTTCAGGAGTTGTATATGTGCCTGTAACCGGTAAAACTTATTATGGTTCAGCAGAAGAAGGAAGTTTTGTTTTTACGTTTAATGAAGCAGAAAAAAAATCTATTGATGAATACATAAGCACTGCACAAAAATTGCCCGATGCATCAGCGCCGGCTGTTTATACAGTTGTTGCAAGCCGCAGCCATAACACACCTGAAACAGAAAATTTTATTGAAGAAAGAAGAAAACAATATGGCGTAGTAACTACTATTAGTTCCGGCAGTTCGCTTAAATTATGTTTGGTAGCAGAAGGCAAAGCAAATGTATATCCGCGCCTTGCACCAACAATGGAATGGGATACTGCTGCCGGTCACGCAGTAGCTAAGTTTGCCGGTTGCAGCGTATATAATTTTGAAACCGGTAAAGAGCTTCAGTACAACAAAGAAAATCTTCTTAATCCGTGGTTTGTAGTTGAACGTAAATAATTTTTCTTTTATTAAACGTTGTTTTTAAATGAGTAAACAAGGGCAAAAACAAGCACC
>JBDUEO010000474.1:0-2997 GCA_040002335.1 Parafilimonas sp.
GGGCGCCGCTGAAGAATATGCTATTGAATGTGCCATATTAAAAGTGTATGGGAGTGAAGTGCTGGATTTTGTTGCAGATGAAGGTGTTCAAATTCATGGTGGCAACGGTTTTAGTGATGAATATTTAATTTCAAAAGTGTACAGAGACAGCCGTATAAACAGGATTTATGAAGGCACAAATGAAATAAACAGATTGTTGATTTTAGATATGACTTTAAAACGTGCAATGAAAGGGCGGCTTAACTTAATGGAATCTGCAATGAAAGTATCAGATGAATTAATGAGTATACCTGATTTTAATGAAGACAATGATGGCTTATATGATGTTCAGAAAAAATGCGTGAGCAATTTTAAGAAAGCTATTTTAATGGTTGCCGGTGCTGCGGTTCAAAAACTTATGATGAACATTGATAAAGAACAGGAAGTTTTAATGCATATTGCTGATATGGCAATTGATACTTTTCTTGCTGAAAGTTGTTTGCTTCGTTTAATGAAACTTTCTGAAAAGAATGGTGAGGATAGCGTTTCATTACAAAAAGATATTGTTGATTCATTTATTTATGATGCTGCCGATCGCATTAATAAAAAAGGAAAAGATGCATTGAATGCTTTTGCTGATGGCGACGAATTACGCATTATGCATATTGGCTTAAAACGTTTTACAAAAGTGCAGCCGTATAATTCCAAAGCTGCAAAAAGAAGAATTGCTGATAAGATGATTGCAGAAAAGCAGTATGCGTTTTAATCATCTCTGTTTTCTCAGCTGGCTCTGTGCGATATTTTATTAGTCGCAGGAGTAAACGGAGATAACTACTTACAATTTTTACAAACACCATTTACCAGCACATTTGTTTGATGCGCGGAAAAGCCTTTTGGAATATTTACTTCAGGAATATTTACATTATCCAGGCAATAAGTAGTACCGCAACTTTCGCATAAAAAATGCACATGATCATCATGATGGTGGCCTTCGCTGCATGTTTCTTTACACAGTGCGTACATTATAGAATTATCTGCTGTGGGAATGGTATGAACAATGCCTTTATCAACAAAAGTTTGAAGCGTACGATAAATAGTAACCCGGTCAAAATGTTTGCCGCTTAGCTTTTCAATGTCAGCATGCGAAAGCGCTTTACCGTTCTTTTGAAACAGTTCTAAAATTTTCAGCCTGTTATCTGTAACACTAAGCTGACTTTGTTTTAATATATCTGTTATAGTATCTTTCAATGTAATCTATTGTGCAAATGATGTTCCCGTTGCTGTTGTGGAAGGCGGTTCTTTCTCCTTTAATAATTCTTTAATACTTACTTCCATTTGCTTTAGGTCATCTGGTTTCATTCCATCATAAACCTGACCGCGCACATTACCAAATTTATCAACCAGCGCTACAAATTGCGAATGTAAAAACTGGTCGTTTATGCTACCAACATTATTGTTAGGATCATCAATTAAATAACTGTTTCTGGCTGCATTATACAAACTATCTTTTCTTCCTGTTAAAAAAACCCACTTGTGCGTATCTACTTTCATTGAATCTGCATAATGTTTTAACCGCGCAGCAGAATCGGTTTCCGGGTCGCAGGTGTGCGAAACGATCATAAAATTATTTTCATTCTTAAAATCATCATACACTTTACTAAGGTTATTATTCATAATAGGGCAAACACCTTTGCATGTAGTAAAGAAAAAATTAACTACGCATACCTTGCCAAGCATATCTTTTTTAGTAAAAGTTTTTTTATCCTGTGTTATAAATGTGAAAGGCTTTACATAACCTATTACCGGCGATTTTGATTTCCAGTTATCGGTACCCGCAAAAACAAATGCCAGAAAGCCACCCGTTAAAATAACAAAGAACCCGATATAAAGAAGCATTTTATTCTTCATAATGGCAAAGTTATGAAACCCCGAAACAAGTTTTTGTTAACGAAATATATTTTGCAACGTTGTTGCAAATGAATATTTTTGCTATTGTAATGATAAAAACATTAAAGAAAATCAATCTTGATACAATTGGCATTTCTGCTTCGCTGGCTTGTGCTATACACTGCGCCGTGTTGCCTTTATTTTTTACAAGCCTGCCCATGTTTGGATTAGAGGTTTTGCACAATAAACTATTTGAATACAGCATGATTGCATTTGCAGGCTGTGTTGGATCGTATGCTTTGTATCATGGATGGAAAAAACATCATCATAAAAAATTACCGCTTATTATTTTTTTGGTTGGGTTAATATTTTTGGTGCTGAAAGAAATTTTTATTTCGAAGGAATTATTGCTCTTATTTCCGGCAGCTATATTAATTATTACTGCACATTTTTTAAATTATCGTGATTGCCGCAAAACCAATCATCATCATGCTAATGATTGTACTCATGAGCATTTATTAAATTAATTATTTCCTCAACTCATCCATCAAAACATTTCTGGAAAAACTTTCTTCCAATGAAATAATCGTATCCGTTCTTTCAATACCTTTTATTTTCTGCAATGCATCGTGCAGCACAAATTTTAACTGCGCAATATCTTTACAAACAACTTCTGCAAACATGCTATAGTTGCCGGTAGTGTAATTAAGGCGAACGATTTCAGGAATCTTTTTCAGTTGTGCAGCAACGTTATCATACAAAGAACTTTTTTCAAGAAAAATACCTATAAAAGCAATTACATCATAACCAAGAAGTTTATGATTGATATGCAGTTTTGTTCCTTTTACAATTCCAAGTTCATACAATTTTTTTATGCGCACATGAATAGTGCCACCCGAGACAAATAATTTTTTGCCAAGATCGGCATAAGAAATATCTGCATTATCCATCATTGCCTGAATAATTTCAAAATCCAGTTTGTCAATATTTAAATTCGAAGTCATTATAGCAACACATTTTAGAAATTATTCAATGAAATTATATAATTATTAAATGAAATCAATACTTTAAAAAATTAACTTGAATAATTTCTATGCATTTAATATTCTGCTTTAATATTGCATCAGCAAA
>JBDUEO010000475.1:0-2994 GCA_040002335.1 Parafilimonas sp.
CGCAGTTTGATTTCTCACTGTAATTTCCTGCAGCTTGTAACCAACATGCGTAAAAGCCAGCGTTGCATTTGCCGGAACGCTAATAATAAATTCACCTTTTTCGTTTGACACAACGCCATTCGTTGTTCCCTTTATGGTAACGCTTACACCTGAAAGTGGTGCTCCCGATTGGGACGTAATGGTTCCGGTTATACTTTTATTCTGTTGTGCAGATGCAGTTTCTGCATTCATCAAAAAAAGAATAAAGCATATTGCTGCAAGCAGTTTTGTGAGATGTTTAAAATTTCTCATTAGCTAAGATTAATCGTTAAAAAAGCAAATCGTTTTTAAATTTTATTAAGCCAGTTCTATAAATTTTTATTGAATGAAATATTAGTTCATTCAATCTCTTGCAATGTCTATCGTATAAGTAAAACTATCGGCGCGATAATATCCAAGATTGTATTCGATTGGCCTGTCGCCGGGATCGCATACCACTCTTTTTCTAAATAAAATCGGATCGCCTATATTGATGTTTAATTTTTCTGCGAGTTTTTTATTAGCCAGTATTGCGCTGATACCTTCTTTAGAAATTGCAACACTAACATGATGATCTTTTTCCAGTGTTTCATATAACGGCTTTGAAAAATCCTCTTTTTCTGTAAGCCCAATACGCGGATGGAAATAAGAAATAAAATAAACGATCGGACCTCTGTTTAATCCGCGTAAGCGTTCCAGCTTTATCACTTTTATTTTGTCCGCAATATTAAAAAGCGTGCGTATTTCTTTATCAGGCACAATACAACTAACCTTAAGTGAATAATTTTTAAACACCACACCTTTTTCATCCATTTCATGCGTAAAACTTGTCCACTTGTTTAGTTTTGTAACGATGTTATTTTTTGCAACCTTAGTACCTACGCCTTTTTTGCGAACAAGTAATTGTTCATGCACCAGTTTGTTCGCAGCTTGCCTAACTGTATTTCTTGAAATACCTAATTTACGCGCAATGTGTACTTCATTTGGCAACAATTTTCCGTTTTGATATTCCGGTTGTTCTATCATCTTTCTCAGCATTTCTTCAACCTGTAAATGAAGCGGCAATACACTTTTATGGTCAATAGCAAAAGAATCCATCGTTAGTTATGTATGTCTATATGTTCATACATACTGCTAAAGTGAACAAAGTTTTTGATATGTTCAAACATTTGAACAAAAATTTTTTTAATGGTAATTTTTTTTCATTTTTGAATACTAAAAAAACAATTGATATGAAAAGATTTCCTGCTTTTATTTTATTTTTTTTAATCACCTATTCTTTAAGTGCTCAAGATTCAACAAATAAACAAACTGCTTTTAAATTCACTGCAGAAGCTGCACCGGAATGGACCAAGCTTATTGAAAGAACATCGGGCTGGTTTGGGGCGGATGGTATTTTTTCTATCCCGTTAAGCGGCGTTGATAAAAACAATAATGTGGGAAATGATTCAACATTATTGTTATTCAGCGATACATATATTGGTGAAATAAAAGACGGAAAACCTGTAAGCGATACTATGGTGAATAATACAATTGCTTATATAAAAGGTGATGATCCTGATGCATCTAAAATTCATTTTCATTATAATACAGGTGCAAATGGAAAACCCATCAGTTTTTTTACACCTAATACTTCTACTGCTGCAAAACCGCAATTATTTTGGCTTGGTGATGGTTTTGTAAACAAAGAAATGAACAACACTTTATACATCTTCGGTTATAAAGTGGAAAGAACCGGCGCCGGTGTTTTTGATTTTATTGAACCTGCTGTTTCCATCATTGCTGTTCCAAATAATAAAAAGATAGAGTTTAATAAACAACGTCAAATTGAAACATCATTGCACATTAATAATAAAACATTGGGTGAAGGAAATATGGGCGCAGGCGTTTTGGTGAACACAACATGGAGCGGCGCAATAAATGCTGATGGTTATGTTTATGTGTATGGATGTATTGGCAATGATAAAAATCTTATAGCAGCAAGAGTGCAGCCAAAAGATTTTGAAAAGATGGATGCATGGCATTATTGGAATGGCAATTCGTGGAGTGCAAATAAAGATGATATGAAACCTATAACCAATGGTGTTTCAAATGAATTAAGTGTATCGCCGCTGAAGAACGGAAAATATATTCTTGTTTTCCAGGAGCTGGGTTTAAGTGATAAAGTTGGTGTAAGAATTGGCGATAGCCCGGTTGGGCCTTTTTCTGATATTATCACTGTGTGGACAGCGCCGGAATGGCAAAAAGGTTTGTGGACTTACAATGCAAAAGCGCATCCGAATTTATCAAAGCCGGGTGAACTTTTGATTTCTTATAATACAATAACTCCTGATTTTTGGAATGATATTCAAAAAGACGCAACGATATATCATCCGCGATTTATTAAGTTGAAGTTGGATGATAAATAGAAGGTGAAAGACGTGTCTATTGTTTTGATAAATATTCTGTAATTGTAACAATCTTTGTCTTTTCAAAATTTTTGATGTCAAGCAGATCTTTGTCTCCTGTAATTAGATATGTTGCTTTTCCATCTTTTGCGAGTGATAACAAAAAGTCATCTTTTGAATCATGGCATAATTTGATGTCACTTGTAACCTCTATAAACTCTGCTTCATTTTTTATTTGAAGCAGTAATCTTTCTAAATCTGCTAATAAAAAGTATTTTTTAAATTTTGGTCTTTGAGCTACTTCGATAAACTCGTTAAGTAAGGTTTGGCTGAAAAGGAGAGTAGCAAGTTTGTGGTTGAAAATTTTATCAAGTTTCGTAAGATCATTTGTGAGTAAAAAGCTTATCCAAAGATTTGTATCAATGATGATCCTATTTTTTTTCTTTGGCATAACGTTTTGCTCTTACTGATTCAACTTCTTTTGTAATTTCTTCAAATGAAGGTGCGTTTTTATCAGCTTTCTTACGCAATTGTTTTACAACTTTTAAAAAGCTATCGTTTGTCGTTTCTTTAATTGAAATTAAATCCA
>JBDUEO010000476.1:0-2994 GCA_040002335.1 Parafilimonas sp.
TGCGCGAAGAATTAACGCAGCTTTTTTAAGCCGCAGAAAATCCAGTTTCACACTTTCGCTGGTCACTTTATCATGAATTTCAAGAAGCTGCGCTGTTGGAGTATTCATAAACTATTTTTTAATATAACATTTATAGTTATTAATGTGATACATAAAAAATTATGCCTGTTTAAAATATACTTTATTATTTTCTGAAATAAACCGGCTTTAAATAAAAAGGTTCGCAATAAGCAACGTCAGAAAATTGCTTACAAATAAAGGCGCTATTTGATAAAATAGCGGATGGTTTTAACAATGAAAGTTGGTTTATATACGTAACCGTTTTATCGTTTATGATTTCCTGAAACTTTAGACTGCCCTTGCCGCCCGCAACAATAACATTTCTTTTTCTTTCATCTTCAAGAAAATTTTCATCTATAATTTCTGATGAATATTTTTTTTTAAGATGCAGATCGCTATCGTATAAAGCGGTATAAACTTCCATTCTTCTTGCATCTATCATTGGGCAAAACAATAAATGTTGCTGTTGTAAAACTGATTGTAGCCTTAAAGCATACGCCATTACATCAAGCGTATTAAGCAAAATAAGCGACTTATTTAAAGCATAACACAAAGCTTTTGCAGAAGCTAACCCAATTCTTAATCCGGTATAACTGCCGGGACCGTTAATTACCGAAATTGCATCAATATCATTCAGTTTAATATTTGAAATTTCACAAATTGACTTTATAGCAGGTTCTAAAAATGAAGCATGTTCTTTTTGCGTACTGCTTTGCAATTCATTTACAATTTCATTATCGTTGCTTACACTAACAACAGCAGTTTCAAAAGCCGTGTTAATATTTAAAATAAATGCCACCTGCTTTATTTAAAATTGTTGAGATTCATATACAAGTAATGATGATATTGTGTATCTCTTATTATGTTTTGATAATTTTTCAAGCAATACCACAATATTATGTAATCCAATTTTTTTACTCCATTCAAAAGGCCCATAGGGGTAATTGGTTCCTAATTTCATGGCAGTATCAATTTGTTCTTTAGTACTTACATTTTCTTCAAGTGCATAGTAAGCTTCATTAATTATCATTGCTATTATACGTGCAGCCACAAAACCATAATCATCTGCAACAAAAGCAAATTGCCAGTTAAGTTCATCAAATATCTCCTTTGCATTTTCTTTTAATACATCGCTGCAACATACAAGCTCAATAACGGAACGGCTAAGAAATCCATTCCATGCATTTAGCCTTATATAATTTGCTTTGTTAATTTCTTTACATACACAATTAACTGCATGAACAAAAACAGGTTTATTTTCTATAAAATAATTGCTGCTAATATCAGCATCATTAAATAAAAGATCAAAATAAACATCAGCGTTTGTATGCAATAATCGCTGCTTTTCGTTAATCCATTCAACATGTATATTATTATTCA
Source organism: Parafilimonas sp. (assembly GCA_040002335.1). Taxonomy (GTDB): domain Bacteria; phylum Bacteroidota; class Bacteroidia; order Chitinophagales; family Chitinophagaceae; genus Parafilimonas. The sequence continues at coordinate 1,441 of JBDUEO010000476.1, forward strand.
AACCTTTTTGAATTAATTCCTCTTTTTGATCTTCTGTAGAACGAATAGCAATATGCATTACAAAATATATTGTTTGCAAAAATACGACGTAAGAAAGCAGCGTTTAAAATTGAAACCGGTTTGATGCAAATTATATTTGTGATCTTTATTTTAAAACATAGAATTATGGCTAAGCAAATTATTCGTTCTCAAAATGCGCCGGCACCAATCGGGCCTTACAACCAGGCAATAAAAACAAGTGAGTTTTTATTTATCAGCGGGCAAATTGCAATTGATGCGCAAACAAACAATATTGTTACCGGCAATATTGCAGATGAAACCCACCAGGTAATGAAAAATATAGATGCCATTTTAAAAGAAGCCAATCTTACGTTTCAGCATGCAGTTAAAACCACAATTTTTTTAAGTGATATGAATCTATTTGCTGCTGTAAATGAAATATATGCAAGCTATTTTGATGGTGATTTTCCTGCAAGAGAAACTATTGCTGTAAAAGAATTACCGAAAAATGTAAATGTTGAAATAAGTATTACTGCAGTTGTGCATTTATGATTTTATAAATGCGCTGTAAGTTGTTTTAAAAAATGTTTTTTCTTTCGGCTTTAAAATTTGCAAGCCCATTTTATTATTGAAAGCATTTGGCGCAGCGCTTAAGTTTTCTATAGCAATGCAATTGCGGTTTTCAGGTGTATATAGCTGCAAATAAGGATAAGAATTATCAGGTTGAATAGTAAGTTGCAAGCCTGATTTGGTATTTTTTAAAATGCAAGCCGGCTTATTATTTTCATTCAACAAAAAACAATTATCAAAAAAAGTTTTACCAAAAATTTCAGGTTGCTGAAACTTACGATAAGCAATAACTTTTCCTGTGGGAACAAGCTTGTCATTAAACTCAAGTATTTTTTTTGAATTTAGTTGCAGCGTTAAGTCATTCACTTTTGCGTGAAGTGTAAAATAAGGATGCCAGCCATCGCAAACCGGCATTTCAGTATCTGAATAATTTTCTACAGTAGTTGTAAGTGTTAGCGAATTATTTTTTTGAAGACTGTATGTAACAAGACAGCGATATGCAAATGGAAATCCTTCCTGTTTATTTTTGTAATCATATTGTAATGTTACAAAAGCTTCAACGTTATTTGCGCCGGAATCAACAATTGAAAATGGTGCATCATACAATAATCCATGAATAGCTTCATCGCTTAAAAAATGTTTTCCAATTTTATAAACGTGATCATTAAAAGCATATTCGCCTTTTGTTATCCTGCATACATAAGGGCTAAGTTTTGCACTTTTAAAGCCATTAATAATATTATCTTTTGCATTCTGCGGCGAAGTAAATCCGTCAATAATATTAACTGTTTTATTTATTGTGAAAGCATTTAGCAACGCGCCAAAAGAATAGATTTCTGCAACCGATTTTTCTTCATCATATTTTAAATAAATCACAGGAAAAATTTCCTGTTTATTTATTTGAATTGTAAATGCCATAATCAATTATTTTTTACAGCAACTGCAATTTTTGAATCTGCAGTTCCATAATATAACCACCATTTA
>JBDUEO010000477.1:0-2993 GCA_040002335.1 Parafilimonas sp.
TAGGAGCTGCTTTTTTTAATGCTTTTTTAGGAGCCGCTTTCTTTGCAGCTTTTTTTGGTGCTGCTTTTTTATTTGCTTTTGCCATAATACAATTTTTTCTTTTTTATAGAAATGAGTTGTTAAGGTAAAACTGTTTTCTAAATATCAGTCATAAGAAATAAAAAAATTTTAAAAAATTATTTATATGGAATATTTATTTTGATAACGGTAAGTCTGAAAAGAACGCATCTACTTTTTTATTAAACTCATCTTTATGCTCTATAAGTGTTGCGTGGCCTGAGTTTGGGACAAGCCAGAAAATTGAGTTAGATATATTTTGCGCTATTAGTTTTGTATGTTGAACGGGTATAAGATCATGATCGCCGCAAATAATAAGTGAAGGACATTTTATTTTATGCAAGGCATATAATGGAATGTGTGGCTGATCATAATCAAGCAAAAATAATTTCCAATCGTTCTTTTCTTTTTGCGTAGTCAATTTTTTGTTGATTGAAGCAGCATATTCATGTTGCATATCTTTCCAAACAGATGGAAGAAGCGCTGTTGAATCCGGCCACAGATTTGCCCCGGTTGCCGCAAGTTTAATTACTTTGTCAGGATGCCGGATGGCGAGCAACAATGCATTAATTCCTCCATCGCTCCAGCCTAAAACATAGGCAGATTTAATATGTAACGTATCAAGTAAAACAGCAAAATCATCTGCCATCATTTCAAAACTTAAAGAATCTTTTGTATCAATTGATCTTCCCTGGCTGCGGCTATCTACAGCAATTACTTTATATTTTTCAGAGAAGTACGGAATATTATTTTCAAAATTGTTTATGCTTCCGCCATTGCCATGTATCATTAATAAAGGCCTGCCTTCGCCATATATTTCGCAATACATTTTTATACCACGAATGTTATAATATTTTCCTGCTGCTGGATTGTTGCCGTAATTAATGGCTTGTTGTGCAGATGCCGCACCTGTAGCCATCAGCAATAAAAATGTACATAATAATTTTTGCATAATGCAATTTATAGTATAAAGCAGCATAAACAACTTTAGCTATTTACATTAGTTTTACATCATTATATAATATGCAAACAACAAAAAAATCTTCTGATATTGATATTGTAAATGAAGTACTTGAAGCATGCATTATGGCTTACCCGGTTTCATCATTTGTAATCAGTATTTACCAGCAATACCAAAAGCGTGGAAGCCTTAGCAAGAAACAGTTGCAAGGCTTGTACAGCAAAGCTTCATGCATTAAAGATTATCCTGAAACAAAGCTTGCTACGTTGGAAGCGATAATTAAAAAAATGCCTACGAGGTTTAAATCGGAATTGCCTGAAAACAAACCTTTATACGAAAAAGAAAAAGTTACGGGTGAGATAATTGAAGCAATACTTTCAAAGTATCCGCAACACAAAATGGTTTTATTTTTTCAGTCAAAATATAACAATAATCAACCGCTTTCTGCAGCAGAAATTGATGAGTTGAAAAAATTTAAGCAAATTCTTAAAGTATAACTTTAAAATAAATATTACGCTTGTGGTTGTTCATTTTTATAAGCTAACTATTTTGCAGTATGTCTTTGTTTATAGCATCACTTAATTCAGGCAGCAACGGAAATTGCTATTATGTTGGAAATAATACAGAAGCTGTATTAATTGATGCGGGCATTTCCTGCCGCGAAACCGAAAAACGAATGTTGCGGCTGGGGCTTTCTATAAAAAATGTAAAGGCGATCTTTATTTCGCATGAACACAGCGATCATATTTGCGGGCTTGAATCTTTATCAAACAAACATAATATTCCGGTTTATATTACAGAAGCCACATTACAAAACTGCGGGCTTGATTTACGCAAAAACCTGGTGCGTTTTTTTACTACACAACAGCGGATAACGATTGATAATATTACTATTAAAGCCTTTACAAAATTTCATGATGCCTGCGATCCGCATAGTTTTATTGTTGAAGATAATGAAGGTGTTTGTGTTGGTGTATTTACTGATATTGGTAAGGTGTGCGAACAAATAATTTATCATTTTAAACAATGCTGCGCCGTTTTTCTTGAAGCCAATTATGATGAAGAAATGCTTGCTGCAGGCAACTATCCGTATTTTTTAAAAAGGCGCATCACCGGTGGCAACGGGCATATTTCAAACGCGGTTGCGCTTGAACTTTTTTGTAGCCACAGATCAAAAACGCTTACACACTTAATTCTCTCTCATCTTTCAAAAAATAATAATTGCCCGCAACTTGTTGAAGAAACTTTTATGAAATATGCAGGCGAAATAAAAATTGTTGTTGCAAGCCGCTATCATGAAACAGAAGTTTATCATATAGCAAAAGCATTATTGCAACCCAAACAAAAAATTTATCATAACCAAGTTGCCGTGCAGCTAAGTATATTTAATTAGTGCCTATATATATACAGTTGTTGAAAAACAAAAAATTAATAACTCGTAAAAGTTTATAATATCGCATACTTAATCTGCTGCAACAATAATTAAACTTTAAGCTAATTTGTTATGAACGTACAAACGAAAAATTTTGCAAAGCAATGCAAAACAATTTTTTTAGTTACTCTAACCGCATTCGCTTTTTTATTTTTTAATCAGGCTAAAGCAAATAGCAATCATTTACCTGAAAGAATTATTTCGGGTAACGTAACAGACTCTGCCAGCGGCCAGCCACTTACGCTTGTAAGTGTGACTATAAAAGGAAAAAAAGTGGCTACTACAACAAATCAACAGGGCATGTATTCAATAAGTGCTGATGATAATGATGTACTTATTTTTTCTTATGTTGGCTACAAAAACCAGTCTGTAAACGTTGGCAGCGAAACAACTATTGATGTTGTTATGAAGCCTGCGGAAGGCACTTTGCATGATGTTGTAGTAACAGCGTTAGGCATTACAAAACAAAAAAGATCTGTTGGTTATTCCGTATCAGAAGTTAAAGGTTCAACATTAACGGAAGTGCGCACAAACAGTTTTGTA
>JBDUEO010000478.1:0-2989 GCA_040002335.1 Parafilimonas sp.
ATCCTGAAGTGGCGTCCATTTATTTTAAAAGGCTGGATGAAGTAATGGTTTTGTACAAAGACATGCTTTCAAAACCTTTTGATTTTTCAATTAAAGAAGAAATTAATCTTGATGATGATAAAGCAGATTTTCCGGCAGATGAAGCTGCGCGTAAAGAAAAATGGCGCAAACGTTTAAAGTACCTCACACTCGATCAATACACAGATCTTTTGCAACAGCGAAATGATAAAACAAAAGATACAGCCATAGCAAATAAAACAGATGCACAACTTGAAAAAATGGCAAGAGAAAAAGTGCAAACAATTTTAGACAGAAGCTTTAATCGCCAGAAATTAATTTTTACACCACAGGAGCAGTTTAATACTTATGTGAATGTAATTACTGATTTAATGGATCCGCATACAGAGTATTTTCCACCGGTTGAAAGCCGTTCTTTTGAAGAAGATTTAAGTGGTCGTTTTTACGGTATTGGCGCACAATTAAAAGATGATGATGGTGCTATTAAAATAGCTGCTTTGATAACCGGAAGCCCGGCATGGAAAAGCCAGAAAGTACAGGTAAATGATGAAATAATAAAAGTTGCACAAGGTAGTGCTGAGCCTGTTGACATAAGAGGTTACGGACTCACGGATGTGGTAAAACTTATACGTGGTACAAAAGGAACAGAAGTAAGAATAACTTTTAAAAAGGCAGACGGGTCAACAGATGTTGTACCTATAATACGCGATGAAATTGTGCAGGACGAGCAGTTTGCAAGAAGTGCGGTAATTAATGAACCAACCGGTAAAATCGGCTATATTTTTCTTCCTGAATTTTATGCTGATTTTGAAAGAGCTGATGGCAACCGATGCTCGCAGGATGTGGCGAATGAAATCATCAAACTAAAAAAAGAAAATGTAGACGGAATAATTCTTGATCTGCGCAATAATGGCGGAGGCTCCTTGCCGGAAGTTGTAAATATGGTTGGCTTATTTATTAAACAAGGCCCGGTTGTTCAGGTAAAAGACCGCGATGGTAAACCTGCAATTTTAAGCGATAATGATACATCGGTTTTATATAGTGGCCCGCTTGCTGTAATGGTAAACGAGTTTAGCGCATCAGCCTCAGAAATATTTGCAGCCGCAATACAAGATTATAAACGCGGAATAATTGTAGGTTCTGATACTTATGGAAAAGGAACGGTGCAACGTACATTGCCGCTTGGTAAAACGCTTGATATTTTCAGCGGGCAAACAGAATATGGAACTTTAAAATTAACGTTCGAAAAATTTTATCGTATAAATGGCGGCTCTACCCAATTAAAAGGTGTAACGCCTGATGTTGCGCTACCCGATCCTTACGATTATTTAAAATTGCGCGAAAAAGACCAGCCATCTGCGCTGCCCTGGGATCAGATTAAAAAAGCAGATTATACTGATTTTAATTCTGGTGTTAACTGGAATGAAGTAGAAGCAGAAGCTAAAAGCCAGGTTCAATCAAACACAGCATTTAATACTTTAATTAAAAATGAAGATTGGCTGAAAAATAATGCCGATAAAAATTACAGCCTTAATCTGCAGGAATATAAGAAAGAGCAGAATGCAATTAAGACAACAGTAAAAGAAAATGATAGTTTATCACGTTTAACCACACCTATGGATATTCAACCGGTTACAGAAGACCGTGCAAAATATTATAACAATACTGATAGCGCAAAAGGACAGCGTTACCAGCAATGGCTTAAAAACATTCAGAAAGATATTTATATAAATCAAACTGTAAATGTGATGAGCGATATGAATAAATCGCACTAACAGTAAGTGCTTTAAAAAGGGCTACCTTTAAAAGGGTTGCCCTTTTTCTTTTCTATAAAGCAAGCAAGATTTTTAAAATTATAATTGAAGAAGTAATTTGAATGGAAATAAAAAAAGAAAAACAATGGTTTGCCATTTATACCAAACCGCGCTGGGAAAAAAAAGTAAATGCCAAACTATTAGAAAAAGGTGTTGATAGCTGGTGCCCTGTACAAAAAAAAGAAAGCCAGTGGAGCGACAGAAAAAAAATTATTGATGACCCGCTTTTTAAATCTTACGTATTTGTTCACATAGCATCAGAAGAGGAGCGGCTTAAAGTATTAACCACAAACGGCGTTTTACAATTTGTACAATATTTAAAAAGGCCAGGCGTAATTCGTGATGAAGAAATTGAAATAATACGTTCTTACCTGCTTGAAAAAAATGTAAACATTACAATAGAAAATTTAAGACAATTTAATACCGATAATAAAGTTGTTATACGCAAGGGAGTTTTTATGGATATGGAAGGAACAGTAATAAAAGGCAGCGGTAAGAAAATTTATGTGCGGCTTGAAAGTTTAGATCAGTTGATGGTGGTTGAGTTTCCCGCAGAACATCTAAGCCATAAAACAACCTTTTAATTGCATTTTTTATAGCTAAATTAATCTGTAATATTTTTATACATGTTTTCATTCTTTGATAAAAAAATAAATCCGGATCTTTCTTTTCTTGCTGCAGATATGCATTCGCATTTGTTACCTGCGCTTGATGATGGTTTACAGGAAATTGAAGAAAGCGTTTCATTTATACAAGAGTTACAGCAAATGGGTTATCAAAAACTTATTTGCACGCCACATATACTTTCTGATGTGTATCCAAATTCGCCAGCTACTATTTTGCCAAAACTTGAGTTGGTGCGCAACGCGTTACAGGAGAAAAATATCAATATTAAAATTGAAGCCGGCGCAGAATATATGGTTGATATTGATTTTGAAAACTACATCAACGAAGGCAAACCATTACTCACCTTTGGCAAAAATCTTATACTTATCGAGATGTCTTATGCAGCGCCATCAAACAATATTGAGAATGTAATTTTCAACTTAAAATTAAAAGGTTTACAGCCGGTGCTCGCACATCCTGAGCGGTATAATTATTATTTTGGCAACATAGAAGTATTCCAGCGCTTTATTGATCTTGGTTGCTATCTGCAA
>JBDUEO010000479.1:0-2980 GCA_040002335.1 Parafilimonas sp.
TTCACGCTCCTTTGAAACCTGCACCAAAAAAGGTTGAACCGCCAAAAGAGGTAAAGATTCCAAAGACTTCCATTAAAACCAGTTTGCCTTATAAACCGGAGTATAAATCTATGGAACACAGAAAGGAAATTGCAAAAGTGAACATTCCTTTGGTGAGATATAATGATTCAGAATTAGGTGAATTCAGAGAATTGATATTGAAAAAAATGGATGCAGCCAAAAGAGAGTTAGGATATTTGCAGGGATTAATTACCCGCAAAGATGATATGGGTGGAGATGAAAGCGAAAACCGCTATATGACTATGGAAGATGGAAGCATAAGTATGGAGAGGGAACAATTAAGCCAGATGGCAAGCCGCCAGATTACCTATATTGATCATCTTGAAAAAGCAGTGATAAGAATTGAAAACAAAACGTATGGTATTTGCCGCGTTACCGGAAAATTAATTGATAAGGCAAGATTACGCGCCGTGCCTCACGCTACTTTAAGTTTAGAAGCTAAACTTGGTTTGGTAAAGGCAGGAGAATAAAAATAACGATATATAAAAAACTAAAAAGGCCGTCTCACAAATATGAGGCGGCTTTTTTAGTTAGATACGTTTTTAAAACTTCCATAAAATACCTGCACCAAATAAGGATTGTACCTGCATGCGCGCGCCATTTAAATTCGGACCAAACTGCCTTACATCATCATCATAAATTAAAGTAAGGCTATACGTTGCAGATAAAACTTTGGAAAGCTTTGCTGCAAAAAGATTAGTCATATAAACATCAACATCCTGCGGATTGTTTTTATAGTTTGAAAAGAGATCAAGCTTGCCAGTATAAGTAACCACTTTTCCAAGATTTGCCATGTAACTTATAGATGCATACGCACCAAATTGAAAATCGCTTTTTTTGCCAGCTTCAACACCATATAAAGTGGAAAGAACCGTGTCTTGTACAATTATAAACCTTGCAGTGGCAGGAGAAACAAATATGGAAAGATTTTTTACAGGATGGTAGTCTAAACCAGGACTTAATAAAACATAAGCAGGGGCAAAAAAATCAGAGGTATACACTTTTGTAGTTGGGTCGGGATATGCATAGCCTTTAAAAAATTGTGTTCTTACATCAAACAAACCGCTTACATTAAGTTTAGGATTTAATGCATATCCGTACTTGGAAAGATATTCAATCCTGTCATCATTCTTTCGTGTTCCCAGGCTTGTTGTTTTTAAATATCCAAGATAAAAATCAAGACTATTATCCCAACTGTGTTTTCCTTTTTTGTAAAAGGCATACGCGTTAATAAATGTATTTAAAGAAAGCGAAAATTTATCGCCGCCGGCCGCCCAGTTGCTCAAAGAGCCCTGAGCAAGGTTTAAATTGAAAATTCCTCCTGTCTTCCAGGTTTTTGGAATCGTATCATTTGGATCTTTTGTAATTGTTTTAGATGCATCTGCTTTAAGGTCCTGTACAGTTGCGTCTTGTGAGAAAGCGGAATAAAAAGGCAGCAGCAGCATAATACACAAAAGTCTCTTCATGATTGTTTTTTTGTTTAAAGCAAATTTAGTTTGATTGATTATTTAAAGCTTATTCAAGGGTACATTTTTAAATTAATAAAATTCACTTTTTTATAAAAAAAATCAATATCAACATAAATTAAGCGGCATTTTAAGCTTAAGTACAAATAGTTCTAATTATGGAAAGAAAATTATTAAGTATTCACTACATAATTCAGTATTGGCTTTGCTTCTGCCGCACATAATAACCACCATATCCATTGAACTAATTTTGCTTGCAACCATTAAACTCTACATGTGTCTTTTATGAGTGTACTAAAATCTGTATGTAGTTTAGAAATGGAAAAAATCTATGCAGATTGTATTATTAAAATCCAAACCAGGCGCAACCTTAAAGGCAAGATAATTTATGGCAAGAACACCACTGATGCAAAACCTACTTTCATTAACCAAATTAGCACATCACTCAAAAACGAAAAATATTGCTGCAAGCGAATTTTCGGAACAAAGCTTATATTACAGAAGAAATTTTTACCGGCCGCAGAGCTGCAGAAAATATTTTAAAAAGAATTAATTAAGGCATCTTAATCGTCTTCATCTTTCTGTTTATTTTGCTTTACAAAGGCAGCACGTTTTGGTGCTGGTACAATGGCATCTGCACCTTTTACAGCTTTCCATATTACTTCAGTAAATGCTCTGTCAGGAATCATATCTTCTTTGCTAAAATCAAAACGCTCACTTTCCCGCTGCCATGCATTTTCAGCAGTATTTTTTTGGCTAATATCATATTGAAGCGGCTTTACATTATACGGAGTTAGGTCAGGTGTTGATTGAAAGCATCTCCACATAGATGTTGATGATGCATCATATTGGCTCATTGGCGGAAGGCCTAATATTAACTCAATTGTGCGCAGCACAGATGTGGTTGAATACATTGTATGATCTATATAATGCCTTTTTACAAAACCACCGGTTATATACGCTGTACTTCTGTGTGCATCTACATGATCAGGGCCGTCCTGCGCATCATCTTCCAAAATAAAAACAACACTTTGCTGCCATACAGAACTTTTGCTTAAATAATCTACAAACATTCCAACTGCAAGATCATTTTCTGCAACATAAGAAAAGGGTGTGTACCGGCCTTTGCCTAAGCCGGCTGTATGATCGTTAGGAAAACGAATTGAATTAAAATGAGGCAATGCATTTATAGCAAGCAAAGAATCAAAGTCTTTTTTCCACTCATGAAAACGTACGCTATCTCTTACATTTAAATCCCAGCCCGTGTAATACGGGCAAATATGATTTTTTAAAACAGCAATGTTGGGTTTATAATCGTCAGCAAATTCTCCGTATGATCTGTAACTAACCTTTTGCCTTGCACAATCATCCCAAATAAAGCCGCTTTTGTTATTGGCAATGGCACGGTTGCCTTCAGCATCGATAATGGTCAAGCGATCGCTACAGTATCGGCG
>JBDUEO010000480.1:0-2961 GCA_040002335.1 Parafilimonas sp.
TTTTATTGCCACTTTTCTTATTTCACTTTTTGTATTGGTGATGCAATTTTTCTGGTTGTATATTGATGACCTTGTTGGCAAAGGTCTTGATGTACTTACTATTTTTCAGTTAATTGGTTATGTGGCAGCAACAGCAGTACCACTTGCGCTGCCGCTTTCACTATTGCTTTCTTCAATAATGACGTTTGGTAATTTGGGCGAAAGTTTTGAATTGGTTGCAATAAAATCTGCCGGCATTCCTTTATTGCGTTTTATGATGCCTTTACTTGCAGTGGCTGTACTTATAAGTGGCGTTGCATTTTTATTTGCAAATAATATTATACCTGTTGCTAATCTTAAATTAAATGCATTAAAGTATGATATTATTGTTACAAAGCCTGCACTCGATATTCAGGAAGGTGTTTTTTATGATAAGATAGAAGGGTATGTAATTAAGGTGGGAAAAAAAGACAAGGACGACAGCACTATACATAATGTTGTTATTTATGAAAAAACATTTGGACCGCAGGACAATTTTTTAGTTGCCAATAGTGGTGTAATGAAAGTGACGCCAGATAAGCGTTTTCTTGAATTTACTTTACGCGATGGATGGAATTACCAGGAAAATGGAAGCCGGTTTACCACAAATTCTGATTTTATAAGGCTTGGTTTTAAAGAATATAAAAAAGATTTCGACCTTGCCAGTTTTCAAATGAACCGCACCGATGACAGTTTATTCAGGTGGGATCCAAAAATGTTAACCGTTCACCAATTAAATCTTTCCATTGATTCAATAAATAAACTTCGTGTTTCTGGTAATGTGCGTTTAAAATCGCAAATGAAACCAACACTTGTTTTTTATAAATACCAGGACAGTGCATGGACTTTGCCCGATTCGTTAAAGAAAAAGCGCATAAAAACAATAAGTAATATTATTCCGGATTCATCAGCGTTTGTTGTTTATGAAAGAGCAATGAGTTCAGCAAATTCTGTAAAAGGCTTTGTTGATCTTGCTGCAAATGATTATAGCAGTACGCAGGATTTGCTGCGCAAAAACCGCATTGAATGGAACCGTAAATTCAGTTTATCATTTGCATGTCTCGTGCTTTTTATGATTGGTGCACCCCTTGGTTCGATTATTCGTAAAGGCGGCCTTGGTTCTCCGCTTGTTTTTGCAGTTGTATTTTTTGTAATATTTCATTTATTAAACACCTTTGGCGAAAAGTTTGCAAAGCAGGGGCTTGCAACTGCTTTTACAGGCATGTGGCTTTCATCTTTTGTGTTGTTGCCTATAGGAATTTTTCTAACTTCGAAGGCAATGAGGGATTCTCAGTTGTTTAATAAAGAATTTTATTTTCGGTTTATTAAAAAAATTAAAATTGCTTTTCTTGCTAATAAAAATAAATCCGTTGATTAATTCTTTTTCAATTTATATTATCTGATTTTTAAATTATTTTATGGGAAATGATATCAATACAAGCCGCCGGAATTTTATTGTTATGGGTGGCAAAGCAACACTGGCTGCTGGTTTATCAGCATCAGTAATATCTTCTTTTGCAAATAATGCAAAAAGTAATGCGTTGCATTTGCCATTAGAAAATACGCCTTATACGCAGTCTGTTTTACCTTATGATTATACTGCACTTGAACCTGTTATTGATGCTGCAACAATGGAAATTCATTACACAAAACATGCTGCTGCTTACGCAAAAAATCTTGCAGATGCATGTGCCGCAGAAAATGTAAATACGCAAACAACTTCGCTTGAAACGTTGCTTGCATCGGTATCAAAATATTCTTCTAAAATGCGCAATAATGCAGGCGGCCATTATAATCATGAATTATTCTGGAAAACAATGGCGCCGCAAACTCAGCCATATACATTATCAGGCAAACTTGGTGATATGGTAGTGCGGGATTTTAATTCAACGGAAGCCTTTACAGCACAATTTAACGATGCCGCAAAAAATCGTTTTGGAAGCGGCTGGGCGTGGCTTATTTATACTGATAATAAAAAATTGATAATTGGTTCAACGCCAAACCAGGATAATCCATTGATGGATGTAAGCGAGCTGAAAGGCTTTCCTGTAATGGGTTTGGATGTTTGGGAACATGCTTATTATTTAAAATATCAAAACAAACGCGCGGATTATATAAACGCGTGGTGGAGCATTATTAACTGGAATTTTATTCAACAGCGGTTTGAAGCCAACGTATAAAAGTAAAGTACTTAGCCATTGCAAACAGCGCAACAAAATTTAAAAGTACAAAAATGGATTACAGCTTTATCTGTAGTGCTGTTTATTGCAAAAATTGATGCGTATTATTTTACAAATTCTCTTGCAATACTTTCAGATGCACTTGAAAGTATTGTAAATGTTGCAGCCGGTTTTATTGGTTTATACAGTTTGTATGTTGCCGCTAAACCAAGTGATGCAGATCATCCTTATGGTCATGGTAAAGCAGAATTTATTTCAGCGGCTGCTGAAGGCGGCCTTATCGTTTCTTCAGGTTTGCTTATTTTGTATGAGGCTATTATAAATTTTATTAAAGAACAACCAGTTGAAAAATTAGATACTGGTTTATGGCTTATTGCTGCCACCGCAGTAATAAATTTTATAGCAGGCATAAGTTGCTTAAATATTGGAAAAAAAAATAATTCGCTTGCTTTGCAGGCAAGCGGCCGGCATTTAATAGTTGATACATATTCTACGCTTGCCATTGTGGCTACACTCATCATTATTTTATTTACAAAATTTTTATTGCTTGATAAAATAGTTGCCTGTGGCTTGTCAATATTCATCATCTTCAATGGCTATACAATTATCAGGAAATCGCTTGCAGGAATAATGGATGAAGCCGATATGAAACTACTGAAAAGAATGGTTCATTTACTAAATGAAAAACGACGCGCAAACTGGGTTGACATACATAATTTAAGAATAATTAAATATGGAAGTGTGTTGCATATTGATTGCCATC
>JBDUEO010000481.1:0-2957 GCA_040002335.1 Parafilimonas sp.
TTAAATAGAGCACTCCTTTAAAGGATAAAATGCGGCGAACCGTGTCTGTTGGTTCAGCGCCTTTGTGCAACCATTCTAACGCTTTCTGACGGTCTAACTGGATTGTTGCAGGAACAGTTAGCGGATTGTACGTTCCGATTTTCTGGATAAATTTTCCATCTCTCGGGGCACGTGCGTCGGCTACTACTATAAAGTAGAACGGACGTTTTTTGCTTCCGTGCCTTTGAAGCCTGATTTTTACTGCCATTTTAAATAGAAATTTTAACGGCCTTTGTTCAAAAGGTTTAAATGAATAATGGACTGCGAATGTAAGAGATAATTTATTATCTGGTGAAACCCTTTATGTAAAATTTTAAAAATTTTTATTAACGGCGCATTCCAGGCATGCGCATGCCGCCCATTGGCATTTTATTCATCGCTTTCATCATTTGTTTCATTTGCTCAAATTGCTTCATTAAAGCATTAACATCTTCTAACGATTTTCCGGAACCTTTTGCCAAACGGTTCCTGCGGCTTTGATCAATAACGTCTGGATTTGCACGTTCAAACGGCGTCATTGAATTTATCACTGCTTCCACGCCTTTAAAAGCGTCATCGCTTATATCAACATCTTTCATGGCTTTGCCAACACCGGGAATCATACCCATCAAATCTTTTATATTACCCATCTTTTTTATTTGCTGAAGCTGATCATAAAAATCCTGGAAATCAAATTGATTTTTACGAATTTTCTTTTCCAGTTTTTTGGCTTCAACTTCATCAAATTGTGCTTGTGCCTTTTCAACCAAAGTAGTAATATCGCCCATTCCCAAAATGCGTTGCGCCATACGTTCAGGATAGAAAACATCAAGCGTATCTAATTTTTCGCCGCTGCTTACAAATTTTATAGGCTTATTTACGGTGTATTGAATAGATAAAGCTGCACCACCACGTGTGTCGCCATCAAGTTTAGTTAGAACAACACCTGAAAAATTTAAACGATCATTAAAAGCTTTTGCTGTGTTCACTGCATCCTGACCTGTCATTGAATCAACAACAAATAATATTTCTGTTGGATTAACAGCAGCTTTAATATCAGCAACTTCTTTCATCATTACTTCATCAACAGCAAGGCGGCCGGCAGTATCTATTATAACAACATTTTTATTTTTTGCTTTTGCTTCTTTAATGGCGTTTTGAGCAATTAGAACCGCATCTTTTGTTTCCGGTTCGCTATAAACTTCAACATTAATTTGTTCGCCAAGAATTTTTAACTGGTCAATAGCTGCGGGCCGGTAAATATCTGCAGCTACCAGTAACGGCGATTTTTTTTGATTCTTTAAATAATTAGCCAGCTTTCCACTGAAGGTTGTTTTACCACTACCTTGTAAACCTGCAATTAATATAACAGCCGGATTGCCGGTAATGTCAAACTTTGCTTCAGTGCCGCCCATTAATTCTGTTAATTCATCTTGTACAATTTTCACCATTAACTGGCCAGGACTTATGGCATTAATAACTTTTGAGCCGGAAGCTTTTTCTTTTATACGATCTGTAAATTCTTTAGCTATTTTATAGTTTACATCTGCATCAATTAAAGCGCGGCGAATATCTTTTACAGTGTTGGCAATATTCAGCTCATTAATTCTGGCTTCGCCTTTTAAATTTTTAAAAGCGCCTTCCAGCCTTTCGGTAAGATTATTGAACATACATAATTTTTAAGGATGGCAAAGATAACTTAGAGCTGCAAACTATTTTACGTCATTTAAATGAAGAAGAATTTTCTATTTTAAATTAATATTTAATGCTTGATGCTTGTAACACTTTTGTAAATAGTTTAACCGTTTATTCTGAATCCTTAATTTAATTTAGATTTGATTTTTAAAGAATTATTATGATACAACGTTTACAAACCATTTGGCTATTGCTGGCATCTGCATGCGCATTTCTAAGTATGAAATTTGCCTTTTATTTTATTGGTCCAAATCCTGATCTGGTTTCAGATCAATTCAACGCTACAACCAATATGCTTTTATTAATTTCCACATCAATACTTGGAACGCTTTGCCTGTTTACCATTTTTGTTTTTAAGCAAAGAAATTTACAGTTGTGGTTAACTATACTTGCTATTGTAATAAGCGGACTGAATATTTTTTTATATTTCAATTATAAAAAAGAATATGCCGGTGGCGGACTTGCCTTAACTTCTGTATTTGCATTCGCCATTCCAATATTTTTAATTTTTGCTGCAAGAGGAATTTATAAAGATAAAAAGCTTATAAAAAGTATGGACAGGTTAAGATAATGATATGCTGATTTCTGTACAATTGTACAAGTGATGCGACGCAACCGTGCTCAATAGCATTGCTACAGCCCGTAACCCAAAAAATAAAATTTATATTTTAAAACGCCTGCCATGAATGTTGAAGATTTAAGTAAGGTTCATCATTTAATTACAGATTTGTTTAAATGGCCAACTGATAAAAAAGTATTGGAGCAATACAAACTTTCTCAGGATCAAATTGTTTTTTTTAATGAGAACGGTTTTCTTGCAGGCATTAAAATGTTAGACGAAGAACAGGTAGAAAGATTGCGCAATGAATTAAATAAACTTACCGATATAAACTTGCCAGGGCATAATTTGTTTTATGAATTTCACAGCAACGAATCCGTTGATGCAAATACAATTTTATTTCATGCATTAGGTGCCTGGCGCATTACGCCTGCTTATCATGATGTGTTGTGGAATCCACGTTTTCTTGTAGCTGCAAGTCAACTGTTAGGAAATGTACCTGTACGTTTTTGGCACGATCAATTGTTTTATAAGCCCGCAAAAAAAGGCGGCGTTGTTGCATGGCACCAGGATTATAGTTACTGGACGCGCACCAAACCCATTGCACATTTAACTTGCTGGTGCGGCCTCGATGATTCAACAAAAGAAAATGGTTGCTTGCAATATGTGCCGGGCAGCCATCGCT
>JBDUEO010000482.1:0-2956 GCA_040002335.1 Parafilimonas sp.
TGCGTACTCCCCGCGCGGTTGGAGGGCAATGCCTTCGCGGGCCAGCCGGACTGCTTCGTCGAGGTGCTGGCCCGTGTCGAGAAGCGCTTTCGCCAGGAAAAAATGACCTTCCGCAAAACCGGGGTTGAGCTCGATGGCGCGGCGCAGCTCCCTCAGCTGACCGTCGCGGTCGCCGATGCGCGCGTAGAGACGGCTCAGATTGAAGGCGGCCTTGTAGCTGTTGGCGTGCAGCGCGATTTCCTGCTGATACTCGGCCATCGCGCGCGGCACATCGCCCTGCTGCTCGGCGAGCAGCGCCAGGTTGTAGTGCGCGAGGCGGACGTCGGCCTTCTCCTGGATTGCGGCGCGAATCTCCCGCTCCGCGCCAGCCAGATCGCCGCGGCGCAGCGCCAGCACGCCGAGCGCATTGCGCGCCGCCGCCAGCTTGGGTTCGAGCGCCAGCGCTTGAACCAGTTCCTGGCGCGCCTCCTCCAGCTTGCCGCCGTCGATCAGGATCTGCGCCGCCTCGTAGCGGATCTGCGCGTTCCTCGGATCCAGCTCCATAAAGCGTCGATAGCCGACCATCGCCTCCTGATCGCGGCCCAGGGCGCGGTAAGCGTTCGCCATGTTGATCACCACCAGGTCGTAATCCGGTTTCAGCTCGAGCGCCTTGTTGAACTGGTCGATGGCGTGCGCAAACTGACGACGACGGTAGTACTCGTTGCCGAGCATGAACCAGGCGTCGATGACCTTCGGATCCTCCGCGACCACACGCTCCAGCGCGTGCAGGCCCTCGTCGGACTCCTGGTCGTGGCGCGCCGTCTCGCGCGCCTGCGTCATCAGGTTGAACAGCTGGATCTTGTCCTTGGGATCGGCGAGCCCGGCGCGATCCGGCGCCAACGCCGTCACGAACGTGCCGACGTAGCCGAGCGCGGCGAGCCGCGCGCGGGCATCGGGATCGACCTCGACCGCCGCTTTCGGCGCCGTGGCCGCCGCTGACATCCGCTGCTCGAGCGCGATCAGCTCCTGGTTCATCCGGTCGCCGAGCACCCGCCGCTCCGGGTAGATATTGTGCGTTTCGCCCGGATCCTGCTGGAGATCGTAGAGCTCCGGCCGCGGCGCGGAGACGAACTTGAACCGGCCCGAGGTCAGCGCGCGCAGATCGCTCCACCCGAAATGAACGCGCGGGTAGATCGCTTCGGAGTAGGCGGCGAGGCCGAGTTCTTGTTTGGCGCCGGTCATCAGCGGCACCACGCTGGTGCCCTCGAGATGCTCCGACGACTTGAGGCCGAGCAGCTCGAGCGCGGTTGGCAGGATGTCGATACTGCGCACGGTGTCGGCGACGCGCCGCCCCGCCATCGTGTCGTACGGCGCCCGAATCAGCAGCGGCACGTGCATCGTCGCCTGGTAGACGAAGAAGCCGTGCGTGCCCTCGCCATGTTCGCCGAGACTCTCGCCGTGGTCGCCCATCACGATCACGACGGTGTTGTCGGAAAGGTGATGGACGTCGAGATACGCGAGCAGCCGGCCGAGCTGCGAGTCGACGAACGCAATCTCGCCGAGGTAGGGGTGGCCCGCGTAGCGCGACTGGAACGGCTCCGGTGGCTCATAAGGCGAGTGCGCGTCGTAGAAGTGCACCCACCCGAAGAAGCGCCTCGCGCCGACGCGTTCGAGCCACGCGAGCGCCTGGTCGGCGACCTCGTTGCCGGGACGATCGACGCTGCCGAGCGACAGCGATTGGTACTTGCTGAGATCGAAATCGTCGAAATAGGTCTGGAACCCTTGCGCGATGCCCCATTTGTGGTCGAGCACGTATGCGCCGACAAACCCGCCGGTGGTGAATCCTCGCGACAGCAGCCGCTCGGCCAGCGTCGTCTGCTTCTGGTCGAGAAAGAACCCGCCGTTGTCGCGAACGCCGTGGGCCGGCGGATAGGTTCCGGTGAAGATCGACGAGTGGGCCGGCAGGGTCAGCGGCGCGGGCGAGACGGCCTGTTCGAACAGGACGCCTTCTCGCGCGAGACGATCGAGGTTGGGTGTCTCCACCCCGTCGAAGCCGTAGGCATGAATCCGATCGGCGCGCGTCGTGTCAAGAGTGACCAGCAGCAGATTGAGTTGAGCCGGCTTCACCCCAGCGGGCAGGTGACCGAGCAGTGCGCCGTTCACCGACATGATCGCGCGCGGCGCAAGACGCGTCCAGGCAAAGGCCGACACGATCATCAGCGCCAAGACTCCGGCGATCGATATCGTCTTTATTGTGAAACGACGCTGTCTTCCCATAATCGAACGGTGTATCGAAAAGTGTATACTCCCGCCGCCCGGAGAGGATGAGCATGAAATGGAAATCGGCCGTCGCGCGGCTGGCGTTCATGTGCGCTGCGCTCGTCGCGGCCGCGAGCCCGCTGCTTGCGCAAGCCGTTCAAACATCGGCGCTGACGGGCACGGTCAAGGACACCAGCGGTGCCGTGCTACCCGGCGTCACGGTTAACGTGTCGAGCCCCAGCCAGGTCGGCGGCGTGCAGACGAGAATCACCAACTCTCAGGGCACCTATCGGTTCCCGGCCCTGCATCCGGGAATATATGAGATGGAAACGGCGCTGGCCGGATTCAAGACCATCAGGCAATCCGGCATCACCCTCGCCCTCGGCACGACCGCGACCATCGACCTGTCGATGCCGGTCGCCTCAGTCTCTGAGACCGTCCAGGTCGTCGGCGAGTCGCCGATCATCGACATCAAGAGCTCCGCATCGAACACGCAGTTGACCAACGCGGTGCTGCAGAACCTGCCGACAGGACGGTTCCAGCCCGACATCATCAACCTCACGCCCGGCGTGACCTCGAACGTCGCCTACGGCGGCGCGCAGAGCTCGAACGCGCTGCTGATGGACGGCGTGGACGTGAGCGACCCGGAAGGCGGCACGCCCTGGTCATTCTTCAACTACAACTGGGTCGATCAAATCCAGATCGTCTCGCTCGGTGC
>JBDUEO010000483.1:0-2953 GCA_040002335.1 Parafilimonas sp.
GGCTTCAACACGCACAGATGATCTTGTAGTAAAAAAAGAAAAGATAGCACAGGGGTACATTTCAACTTCATAAATATATTTTAAGAGACAAGCAATAGGTTTGAATTAAGTTAACGTCTGGATGACAATGATAATGAAATAACCGTTGCAAAATCTTTTAAAAATTATTAGCAAATAGTATAAATTCTAAAATAGCTTTTTAAACCCCGCACATTAATTCTGCCTTCTTATGCAGCCTTTATTCGGGTAATTATATTATCCATATTCGGTGCAACAATAAGTTTTTTTACCAGTAGTTTTATAAAAGAATAAGCTGTTGATGATTTCATCTTTGTATAAGAATCTTCATTGCAAAAAACCTGTTTGCCATAAGACCATGGTTAGGTGAGATGATATTAATTCAGGTATAATGTCGGCTTGTAGTAACATAACAACCGGTAATCATAGTACTAATGGCCTTCAGTTTTTTAAATGGCTTTAATCAAGCCACAAATTTTATAAGATTTACTTTATATGGTTACTAATTAAAAAAACAAATGAATGAACCTTATGAACCGGAAAGAATTTATTCAAAATACTTCACTTGCTTCTGCTACCATTGTTTTTAATAAACAAGTGTTGCCTGTAGTTTCATCAATCTCAAAAAAAATACAGCCGCTGGCAATAACTATGTGGGATTTTAGCTGGCTGGAACGCCTCTGGAGTGGGGCGGGTTATGAAGACTGGGATAAGATACTGGATGAATTGGTACTGCGTGGTTATAATGCCATACGTATTGATGCTTACCCACACCTTGTGGCTAATGATGCTGCAAAAGAATATACGTTGCTGCCGGTTTGGGATGTGCAGGATTGGGGCAGCCCTGCCATTAATAAAGTAATTGTGCAACCGGCGCTTAACCAGTTTATTGCCAAATGCAAAAAGCGGAATGTAATGGTAGGAATGTCTTGCTGGTACCGTCAGGATACCGATAAAGTTTTGATGAAGATTAACAGCCCCGAAAAGATGGCTGAAAACTGGATTACAACCCTTACAATGATAGAAAAAGATGGCCTTCTTGATGCTATTTTGTATGTTGACCTGTGTAATGAATGGCCCGGAGATTTATGGTGCCCTTTTTTTACAAACGATCCTCCAGACGAAACCTGGGATTACTGGTTCACACCCAAATCTATGCAGTTTATGCAGGCATCAATTGCAATGGTAAGAAAGGCTTATCCGCAGTTACCGCTATGCTATTCACTGGCTGCTGATGGAGCTTCGTATCCGCAATACGATTTATCTTTTTTTGATTTGATTGAACACCATTTGTGGATGGCACAGATGAATAAAGATGAATATTATAAAGCAGTGGGTTACCATTATGAACGCTTTTCTCCGGATGGCTACAATCATCTTGTTGCCAATTACGAAAAAGTTTACAATGACCGGCCGGATTACTGGCGACGTTTACTGGTAGAAGGTATAAACACAGTTGCAACAAGCGCCAAAACAATAAACAAACCATTAATAACAACTGAATGCTGGGGGCTTGTTGATTTTAAGGACTGGCCATTATTAAAGTGGGATATTATTAAAGAATTATGTGAACTTGGTGTGCAAACAGCAGCTTCTACAGGGCAATGGATAGCAATAGCGACCAGCAATTTCTGCGGGCCTCAATTTGTGGGCATGTGGCAAGACGTGGCATGGCATCAACGTTTAACGAGCGTTATTAAACAATCAACTATAAATCAAAGCGTACAGCAATCGCTTATTGCAAAAAGATTAGCTATGTTTTAATCCATTATTTATTCATTCTTAGCTTCGTCCTTACAATTACTAATACAAAGCATAAAAGCCGGTTTGCTGGTATGTGAAAATATTGGTGATAAAAACCATTTGTATATTTTGCGGCAAAATGCTTATAGTATTATTGTTTTAATAATGACTAAATAAGCACCAACAAATAATGCAGGAAAACTTTCTAAAATTAAAACGCTTTTAATTTCTCATTCATCTCAATCAATCCTGCCTTGTTAAGCAACTCATTAGAAATCGCAAGTAATTCTTCCAGTGTTTCTTTGGAGGCAGTGCCGAGAATATTATCATCATTCCCATTTTCTTTTACAGATAGCCCACGCTCAATTACTTTACTTAAAAGCAACACATTTTTACGTGGAATAGATAGCTGAATTTTTACATTGTCATTCATGCCCGGGATGCTCAATACGGTTTCAAAAACTTTAGCAATAGTGCTTGTCGTTGTCATAATATTTTTTTTCATTTCACTAATCTTGTTCACGTTTCAAATGTATAAACGTGGTAATTAATAAAGCCTTTTTATCCCCTTCAGAATTTGAAGTGGATATATAAAGATTGATGTTGTTTTTAAATTCGTTTATGTAAACCTGATTGTGTAAAACAGAAAATGATGATGTATGAAATTCAGAAACAACCTTCCATCCGTTGAGGAAGTAAAAAACACGGATATGGTTGACTACTTGTTAAGTCTTGGGTTTAAGCCCGCAAAAGTTACACGTAACGACTACTGGTATTTATCACCATTCAGAGATGAAACAACAGCATCTTTTAAAGTGAACCGCAACCTGAACCGATGGTATGATTTCGGTGAAGGAAAAGGCGGCAATATTATTGACTTCGGCATCTTATATCATCGCTGCACCGTTAAAGAATTATTAGCCAAATTCGCTCAACCTTTTTCTTTTGAAAAGCATAACGTTCAGCCGCATAAAGAAGATGAAGAAGCTAAAAAAATTAAAATAATAAAGCATCGGGAAATCTCATCTTTTGGATTAGTAAGATACCTGCATAAAAGAAGAATACCGGTTGATATTGCTCGGAAATTTTGCTGTGAAACAGACTATGAATTATACGGCAAAAATTATTATGCCATCGGCTTTAAAAACGATGCTGGCGGTTATGAATTACGCAACGAAAAATTTAAAGCGGG
>JBDUEO010000484.1:0-2945 GCA_040002335.1 Parafilimonas sp.
TTTTTACAAAATAACTCTGCAGCTCATCTACATTTTTCAAATGTTCATCAGCCATTCTTTTCTGGCATTTCGGGCATGCATCCCAAAAACCTTTATACGCTTCATCGCCACCAATATGTATGTATGGATTTGGAAATAGCGCTGCTATTTCAGTAAATATTTTATCGAGCATGGTAAATGTTGAATCATTACCAATGCACAAAACATTGTCATTTCGCTCATATCCTTTGCCTCCTGCATTAACAGAATAAGGCAATTGCGTACAACTCAGATTCGGATAAGAAGCAATGAGTGCAAGGCTATGTGCAGGCACATCAATTTCAGGAAGAATAGTTATGAAACGGCGCTGCGCATATTTAATAATTTCCTTCATGTCATCCTGAGTATAGAAACCGCCGTCTGTTGCTGGCTCACCGGCGAATGTAGCCATAAAAGTGCCCCAACGGCCGGTACGCGGCACACGCCATGCTCCCACTTTGGTAAGTTCCGGCAAGCTTTTTATTTCGATGCGCCAGCCCTGGTCATCTGCAAGGTGCAGATGCAATGTGTTGTATTTATACCGTGCCATTTGATCTATGTATTCTTCCACTTCCTGTTTGGTAAAAAAGTGGCGGCTCACATCCAGCATTAAACCACGCCATCCAAAACGAGGCGCATCTTTTATATCAACGCAAGGTATTGCCCACTGCACATTTTGTACTGTTGTTACACTTGCGATTGAAGGCGGCAGCAATTGCAAAACTGTTTGCAAACCATAAAAAAGCCCCGCAGGTTTATTAGCCGTGACCGTCACCGCGGAAGGAGTAACTTTTAACGTATAACCTTCATCATGCAAAGAAGTATCAGCCTTTTTATTCAATATTAATTCTATTGCATTCTTCGATTTTTTTGTTGAAAGATGATAGCCGGTTGAAGTAGCGACCTTATCAATAAACCATTGAACACTTTGTTTAACATCAGCATCCGAAGAGCTTGTTGTTACTGATGTTGAATTGGTGAGGGCAAAATGACCATCATGCACCTGCATAGCCAGCGGCTTTGGAATGATGGCGATAGAATCGCCGGCTTTGGATTGTAAAGCGGTGAGAGAAAGAAGAGCAATAAAAAAAATAGTGAGAAGAAATGGGATAGTAGAAAAAGAGTTGTTTGTGCAGCAAAATTTTTTCATTCAGATGGCTTTTAGAGTAAGGGACTAAGGTACAGGATTCTGAAAATGTATCATGCAGGCTTTAAAAGAATTTTTATGAGCTCTTTAAAAAACGAGAGAAATTAAAATAAGGTGCGAACTATGCTACTAAATTAGCGCAAGCATTGGAGCTATGGTTGTTTATAGAAATGCATGGATGCAGCAACCAACTTCCATTCGCCATTAGTTTTTTCAACCATCCACATTTCATAGGAATAAGATTTTGTTCCGTCTTTGGCAGTTGACACTTCATCAAAGCTTGTCCATCCATTATCGCCATGTATGCTCATTCTGTAATTTGTTGCAGTAGCAAAACCACCTTGACCCATAGCTGAAGAAGATTTAGCCAGTGCTTGAGCAGATATTGTTATTGCTTTTCCATCGGCGGTAGAAATAAGTATAACACTATATGGTTGTAGATGCCAGCAGTCTGCATACGCTTTTGCATCACCTGATCTAAAAGTGGTGGCTGCCTTTTCAAGGAGTTTTACAATGGCAATGGAATCGTTGTTGGTTTGGCTATGAACAAATGTGTAAGTTAGAAGCATGCAAAATGTGAGTGTAAGTTTCATGTTGATTTTGTTTTATTGAGTTATAAAGTTAACGGGTACATGATCTATTAACCAAACACCATTATCTGAAAGATAAAATTTATACCCTGCTGAAAACATTTCACCTGATTTTATTTCTAATATAATTGGTTTGCCTCTGCGTTCTGCAACTTTTGTAGCTGTTGTTTTATCTGCACTTAAATGCACATGATGCCGTTGCATTTTTTGCAAGCCATCTTTTAGTATTGATAAAAGAAATTTCTCTACTGTGCCGTGATATAAAATTGCTGGCGGTTGTTCCTCTGTATAACCTAATTCAACATCAACCGAATGACCCTGGCTGGCTCTTATTTTAGAAAGATCATCATTGAATGCAAAGCGTTTTTTGCTGTTGGTATCTACAATGTGTTGCAATATTGCAAGGCTGATGTTTTCGTTGTGGGCATTTAATTTATTGATGAGTTCATCCGCGTTTGTGTAGCCGTTTTCATCTAATACAATTCCATATTCTTCCGGTTTGTGGCGAAGAATGTAACTTAGGAGTTTGCTTAACCTTGTGGTTTCTTTTTCTGAGATCATTAATTATTTTTTATTGGGTATCCATATTTGTCAACTTCACAATCATCATCCTCGTCTTCATAATAAATGATCTTTGGCTTTCTGAAATAAGGATATTTAACTGAATAAAATATTTCTTTGTCTTCTTCATCTACATAATAGTAAATGTTGGGTCAATATGATTTCCTGTAACAACACCCATAACTTGATCAAAAGTATAAATCCTTAAATCAGAGTTGTACATATAAAAGGTTGGAGTATTAATGAAAAATATTCCTTCAACCATATATTTTTTTAATGTGATGGTTGGGTCATTATATTTTAACTGAAAATGTTCTTCGAGTATATTTTTGTTTTCAGTTAACCACTTTACTTTAAGATTCATTCGAGTATTATATGATTTGTGTTTGCCATCTTTTGTGAAATGATCAAAATCATTTTTTTGATTTGCTGAATAAAGTACTATCGCCCAAAGGCTGCCGGATAGGAGCGGAAAACCCGTAGGATAGCAAGGACTTGCAGCGTATATCCGGAACTACAGCCGATAATTGTTCATCAGCTGACAGCCCCAAACTTTACTCTCCTTCTACCACATCTCTCTTCAGCCCTTAAAACTCAGTCAACATAAATCAACCTACCAGACCCATCGC
>JBDUEO010000485.1:0-2941 GCA_040002335.1 Parafilimonas sp.
AGCAGGTATATAATTTTCGCCAGGTAGAATATATGACATGGCCACGCGCTTTTGCCATTGCAGAAGATGCCTGGAGCCAAAATGAAAACAAGAACTGGGATGATTTTGTTAGAAGAGTGGAAGCGCAGTTTACGCGATTTAATATTGAAGAAGTAAAATATGCGCCGAGCATGTATGATGCTGATTTTATTCCATCAATTTTGCCGGATAGTACGCTTAAAATTGAATTGAAAAACGAAGTAAATGGATTGGATATTTATTACAGTTTTGATAATTCTTATCCTGATAAATTTTATCCAAAATATACTGAACCGTTAATTGCGCCGATAGATGCTACGCAATTAAAAGTAATTACTTACCGCGATGGAAAACCAATTGGCAGAATGATTTCAATGCCATTAAGCGAATTGAGAAGAAGAGCAAAAAAGAAAGATGATGAATAACATTTAATAGATTTATCGCACAGAGAAAACGGAGTTAACAAAGAATTTCTCTCTTGTATTCTCCTTAGCTCTGTGCGATTTGATTAAATTCATTATACACCAAAAAGTCATATAATTATTTATGGAAATGAAACAACAATTTCATCTCATTAATAAAAATGTATGGCTGAAATTTTACAACATCAACAAAAACAAAAAGCAGGTGTTCGCAAAGCAAAAAAAACTGCTTTAAGAGTTGACTTAACGCCAATGGTTGATCTTGGATTTTTATTGATTTCCTTTTTTGTGCTTACCAACACTATTTCGCAACTAAAGGCGATGAAACTTGCTATACCAGACGATAGTAAAAATATTGAACCATTAAAAGCAGCCGAAAGCAAAACCATTAATGTATTACTAGCCGCGAATAATGAAACGTATGTTTATAATGGATCGCAATTGAATACAATTAAAAATATTGGCAGCAACACAACTTCAATTCGTGATGCAATTATTAAGAAAGAAAATGAACTGAGAAATAATTATGGAAGTGATTCCGGATTGGTTGTATTGATAAAACCAACAACTGCATCAACCTACGAAAACGTAATAAATACGCTGGATGAAATGCTTATCTGCAACGTAAAAACGTATGTATTGATGGATGCAACTGCCGATGAAATGAAAGCCATTAAACAATAAATAATTACATTAATGCATAAAAAAACCGCCTGAAACCAGGCGGCGTTTTTATTATTTATAAATCAGCTTTTATATCATCATCCGTAAAGGCTCTTCCAGCAAGCCTTTCAGCGTTTGTAAGAATGCAGAACCTGTAGCGCCGTCAACAACGCGATGATCGCAACTCAATGTAACTTTCATCACATTGCCGGGAACAATTGTATTATTTTTTACGACAGGAATTTTTGATATTCCACCAACAGCAAGAATACATGCATCGGGTGGATTTATGATGGCTGTAAATTCATCAATGCCAAACATACCAAGATTAGAAATGGTGAAAGTGCTTCCCTCCCACTCTGCAGGTTGCAGTTTTTTATTCTTTGCTTTATCTGCCAATGTTTTTACTTCAGTTGCAATCTGGCTTAAGGTTTTTGTATCTGCAAAACGAACAACAGGAACTAATAAACCTTCTTCCACAGCAACAGCAACACCAATATTTACGTGATGATTGATGCGGATTTTTTCACCAAGCCAACTGCTGTTTACTTTTGGATGTTGTTTCAATGCAACCGCAGCAGCTTTCAACACTAAATCATTAAAGCTTATTTTAACAGGGCTGGTTTCATTCAGTTTTCCACGTGCAGCAACACAGGCATCCATATCAATAACCATGGTAAGATAAAAATGCGGCGCAGTAAATTTGCTTTCTGCTAATCTTTTCGCAATGGCTTTACGCATTTGCGAAACAGGCACTTCTTCAAAATCTTCTTTGAAATATGTTTGCGGTGCAGCAATTGCCTGTTGCTTTTGTTCACTGCTCACTGTTGCCTTTTCACCGCTTACAGCAGGTTGTTGTTCTTTTTCGGTTGACGGTTTACTATTATCGGTTGACTGCTTATAACTATCAATATCGCTCTTTGTTATTCTTCCGTTATCACCCGTGCCTTTTACATATTTTAAATCAACACCTTTTTCTTCAGCTAATTTTTTTGCGAGCGGTGAAGCAAAAATTCTTCCTTCATTCACTACTTGCTGTTCAGGTTGCGCTTCTTGTTTCGTTTCTTCTTTTGAAGTTGTTTCAGTTGGCTCGCCTTGTTGTTTATCTTCTGTTTTTGCTGGAGTTTCCTCTTGCTGAGTACCGCCACTTTTCGCAGCAGCTACAACTTTATCAACATCAAAATCTTCCTTACCAATTATTGCAAGCAAATCATTCACTACAATTTTTTCACCTTGTTTTGCGCCTTGATATAAAAGCTTACCATCTTTATAACTTTCCAATTCCATGGTTGCTTTATCAGTTTCAATTTCGGCAAGAATATCTCCTTTCTTCACATCATCGCCAACATTCTTTTGCCATGATGCAATTACACCTTCCGTCATTGTATCACTCAAGCGTGGCATCAAAACAACTTCTTCCATCTTTGAAATATCAACGGATTCGGTTGCTGGTTGCTTGTTGCCGGATTCTGGTTTCTGGTTGCTGGCTTCTGATTGCTTTTCTTCAAATTCTTGTTTATCGTTTGTTGACTGTTGTTTTTCAGATTTTGGATTTTCTTTTTCAAGTTTTTTACCTGCATCTGCTGTCTTGGAACCTTCATCCGGTTTCCCATTCAGCATTCCACTTATATCTTCTCCTTTATCGCCAACTATCGCAAGCAAATCATTCACCTGTAATTTGGCGCCATCTTCACCACCACGATGCAGCAACACGCCATCCTTATAACTCTCCAATTCCATGGTTGCTTTATCGGTTTCAATTTCAGCAAGCAAATCGCCTTTCTTAACAGCATCGCCAACGTTTTTATGCCAGGCAGCAATTACGCCTTCTGTCATGG
>JBDUEO010000486.1:0-2935 GCA_040002335.1 Parafilimonas sp.
CAAGTTTTACTGCGCAAAAATTTTTAAAACCAAGCGAAGGCTGGACAAATATTTTTATTCATCCGCCATATAAATTTAATGTTGCTGACAGCCTTGTTACCAACTTCCATTTGCCCAAAACAAGTTTATTAATTATGGCTTGCGCTTTTGCAGGTTATAATTTAGTAATGGAAGCGTACAAAAAAGCAATAAAAGATAAATACCGTTTCTTTAGTTATGGTGACGCGATGCTGATTATTTAAACGTTATTGATAAAGCTGAACAATCACTGTATAAATGTGTTCGTTGCCATTTTTATCTTTGGCTGTAATAGTAATTTCTTTTTGATAACTATCTTTTGAAGCTGTAGTTTCTGTTACATTTATAGAATCGCCGCTTGCAGCAAGCATATTCTCAATTTGTTTAAAGTTTTGATAAGAAATAACTTTTCTTAAATCAGCTGATGTAACTACCACCTGCGAATTAACTGCATCTTTTATTTGTGGCACTGCATTGTATAATGAATCAAGTTTTGGGTATACCTGTACAATATAATTTTGTTTTAATGCAGCAAAATTAGATTGTGTTTTAGTTGGCTGATGATTACTTTGTTTTCTTTCTGCTACATTTTTATCTGAACTTATTTTCTTCTCAGTACTATTATTTTTCGCTTCGTTCGTTTCTTTTTTTATTGAAGCTGAAATATTATTACCCGAAGTACCGGCGATTAACGTAGTATGTTTTTGAATTGTGTTAACTGAAATATTTTCTGCTTTTTGCGCAACAGGTTTTGTTCCGGTTGATATTAAAAATCCAACAATAAATAATAGGCTGAAAGCTGGGGACAAAACAGATTGAAGATTAATAAAAACTTTATTTTGAGAGTTATGTAAAATACGTTTTACCCTGCTCAATAATAAATTTTGCTTCTTGCCTGTAAATGGCATTGATAAAACCGGAAGTGCTTTAATGCGTCCCAGCTTAAACAAAGCTTCTGCGTAATGCTGTGCATTGTACCTGAATTGCAGAACCCAATCATCACAACTATTTTCCCTTTCGCGCTCAATAATTTCGCTTAGCATTAAAGAAAAAATATTAAAGAAGAAAAACTTCTCAATAATGCTTTGTAAAAGAAATAACAAATAATCAGCACGTTTTATGTGTGCAAGCTCATGCAAAATCACAGCCTCCATTTGTTCTGTTGTTAGCTGGTTTATTGCTGCAAGTGGAATTAAAATAACAGGTTTAAAAAACCCAATTGTAAGGGGACAAATAATTTTTCCTGATAAATAAATACTTACTTTTTTTCTTAATGAAAACAATTCGCACATCTGCTGAACAAATATTCTTTTATCGGCAGAAATTTTTTGAAGCCCATAACTTGTTAAGTGTTTTGAATCTTTATAAGTAATGCAAAGTTTTATTAATTTAAACAATACAATACATAAATAAATTATACCGATGTAAGGCATTAATATAGTAAGCACCGAATTAATATTCAATAAAATATTGTTGGATGTTTTGCTTACAATAATATTTCCTACACCGAAATTGTAAGTATGAATGCAGTTGTAAACAAATAAACAAAAACCGGTTATTTGTGCAGTAAAAGCAATATTGAATTTTTGCGCAGCAGAAAGCCTGAATAATTTAAACAGGAAAATTGTTGCAAGCCAAAGTAAAGCCATTTGCCAAATACTCGCAATAAGATTATGCGATAATACCTGCAAAAAATATAACTGTAAAAATGCTTTCACGTGAAGTTATTTTTTATAGCTGTCAAGCAAATGCTGAATCTCATCAAGCTCTGTTTTGCTTGGCGTGTGAGAGCCCAAAGCCTGCATTACCAACTGCGAATGCGAGCCGCTAAAAACAGCACGCACCATTTTATCAACCAATTGCTTCTGCGTTTTTTCTCTGGTTACGTTCGCTTTATAAATATGCGTACGGTTGGTATCATCGCGCAATACCAACCCTTTATCAAACATTATTTGCATTAGCTTTAAAGTGGTTGTGTAACCGCAATCTTTTGTTTGCATTAAATCTTCATGCACTTCACGCACAGTAGCTTTATCTTTTTGCCACAACACATGCAAAATTTCCAATTCGCTGTCGGTGGGTTTTAAAACTTTTGTTGTATTTATCATATACTGTAAAGAGTTATTGAAGCAATGTACGATTGTATTCGTAAAAAGAAAGTTAATAGAAATTATTTTCGTTTTATAAGCAATAACTTGTTTAAAACAATTATAATAATTTTTTGCGAAACGCTCTGCTTATAAAGTTTTAGTAAACAAGACTATTGTTGAAATAAACCAAATATATTTCCGGCCGGATCGCTAAACCTGGCAGTAATTTCAGGAAGATCCATGCCAACTGGCATTGCAATTTTGCCGCCATTATTAATAACCAGTTTTAAAGTTGCCTCAATGTTATCAACCATAATATATATTAGTATACCAACCTCAGCAGCGGGTTTACGATATAATTTAAATGCGCCGCTTACTTCATTAACTGTATCGTCGAATGCTGTGCTGCCGTCTTTTCTTGTTCTTATATTCCATTTAAATACTTCTTTGTAAAAATTAGCTGATGTGTTGATATCAAAACACGGAATTTCTACATAGCAAATTTTGCCATTACTTAAGGTAGGATGTTGATCACTCATAATAAATATTTCATTATGAAATTAATGAGTTTTAAATATAGATAAAAAAAATTATGTGTTTGCGATAAATTATATTCAGTACAGGTTTTGTATATTGCGGGCATATTACACGCAATGAAATTTCTTTCTTCAAATTTAGATCTGCTTAACCACTAACATCTTTTTGGCTTTACAAGCCTGTAATTGCATTTCATTTTTTTTCAAAAATTATTTAAATCATGCTTACACATACATTGTCTGAAAAGACGCAATATTATTTACAACTTGAAGAAAATTTTGGCGCTCATA
>JBDUEO010000487.1:0-2934 GCA_040002335.1 Parafilimonas sp.
GTGATCTCGCCTGGAATCGAACCAGGATCAAAGGCTTCGGAGGCCCTTATACTATCCGTTGTACTACGAGACCGGAATTTTATTGCGCGAAAATAAGCAACCAGCAACTTGTAACAGCAACCGGATTTATTTTCCAAATGCCGCGAGGTTGGTTCCAAAAATCTTTACTGCAATTGCCAGCAGTATTATACCAAAAAATTTTCTTACGGCAATTAAACCTGCTTTACCTAAAATCTTTTCCAGCCAGCTTAATAAATGCAGCGCAACAAAAATTGTTACAAGATTTATTAAGATACCAATAAGAATATATTTCTGATCAAAATTTGCTTTCAACGACATAATAGTGGTTAATGTTCCGCTGCCAGCAATTATAGGAAATGCAATAGGCACAAGCGTTCCGGTAACATCGGCATCCTGCTTAAAAATTTCAAGCCCGAGCACCATTTCCAACCCAAGCAAAAACATAACGATTGAACCGCCGACAGCAAATGAATGTACATCCAGATTTAAAATTTTCAGCAGCGGTTCACCCAGATATAAAAACAGTATCATAAGCGCGCCGCATACCAGCGTTACCTTTAATGAATTGATGTTACCGCTTTTATTTTTTAAAGATATAAGTATGGGAATAGAGCCGATAATATCAATTACAGCGAACAACGTAAATGTTACAGCGAGCAGTTTATTAAAATCCATAACACTGTTTTATGCAAAGTTAATTTTGTTTGAATGATGAAAGAGATAAATAGCTTTGCTTTACATCAATTTAATATAAATGAAGGTTCTATTTTTTGCTATTAGCCTTTTTATTTTTTCCAATGCACACGCGCAATCAACCGATACCGCGCATTTATATAACCCAAATGCTGATGCAGAAAAAGATATTGCAGCAGCCGTAAAAAAAGCAAAAGCGGAACATAAGTTTGTTCTAATGCAGGGCGGCGGCAACTGGTGTATCTGGTGTAAACGTTTTAGCCTTACAGTAGCCAATAATCCAAAACTTGATTCAATTGTAAACGCTGATTTTGTTTTCTATCATTTGAATTACAGTGAAGAAAATAATAATGAAAAAATGTTTGCAAAATATGGTTACCCGCAACGTTTTGGTTTTCCTGTATTTATAATTCTTGATGATAAAGGCAACCGTATTCACACACAAAACTCAGAATATCTTGAAGAAGGCAAAGGCTATAATGCAGAAAAAATAGCAGCGTTTTTTGAAGCATGGAGCCCAAAGGCTTTAGACCCGGCGAGTTATAAATAATTATTCCGGCAACAGATCGCAGAAATAAAAACCATATTGAGGTAATTGATCTGTATTATCATTTTTCGGTGCATCATATTTTTTATAAACGATTTCTCCTTTACAAAATTTTATTGGTTGCGTGAATAGGGGACCGTCAAAAACAAAAGAATGAAACTCCCCATTCTCGCCACATACATCCACATTGTTTGGCAGATCATTTATGAATGATTCATCAATCATTCTTCCGCAAAAACTTTTATCAAGATAAGCTTCATTTACGCAAACAATAATCGCCTTAAAACCTAATGCAATAAATTCTTTTAGCAATGCTGTTGTATCCATTTTCCATAAAGGAAAAACACATTCAATTTTCGCTTGTTTTAATTGCTGTTTGCGATACTGTTTCAAATCTTCTAAAAAAATATCTCCGAAAATTGCTTTGGTACAACCAGATGTTTTTAATGTTTGAATTTTGCGCATCATGATTTGCTCATATTCATTCATGGCAGGTGCTTCAGGCAATTCAATTGTTTGTAACGGAATACCGATTGATGCAGCCTGCATTTCAAGCAAATTTCTTCTTACACCATGCATTGAAATACGATCATGAACAGCATTTATATTCGTTAATAAACATTCTATATTATATTGATTTGATTGCAACATTTTATACAAACAAAGCGCTGAATCTTTTCCGCCGCTCCAGTTAAAAAATGCTTTCTGCCTCAATTATTTTTTGGTTTCAAATTATCGTTTAAAGGCCTGACGCTTTGGAATTGTCTGACTCTTTTTTAAGTTCACGCAAACAATTTATACAAAGGCAATCATCATAACGCGCTTCAATAAAAGCCATTTCTTCTTCAGATAAAACAATATTGTTACACTGGCAATGCGCAATATCGCCGGCTTTGCATTCAAATGTACCGGCGCAACGCGAACAGGTTTTTATTTCATGCTGCGGCATAATTTATTTTTAAAAATTTACATGCATGCCTGCCATTATATTAAAACGTTTGCTGTTATAACCAGGCAATTCAAAATATTTCTGATCAGTAATATTTCTTGCATCTGCAAATAAGCCAATACTTTTTACTGGTTTATATTCTGCATACAAATCAATGGTATAATAGCCATCAAATTTTTGGGGTGCGGCGGCATAAACAGCCTCATAAAAATAACTTGTTGTATGCAGGTGCGCAGCTAATGTAACTTGCTTTACCTGCCAGTTTACGCTTACATTAAAAACATTACGCGGCCTTCTGTATAAATCAAAATACGCAGTGTCTTTGCCAGATGAACTTGTTTTTATTTCTCCATCCGTGTACGTATAATTTGCATTTATCGTAAAAGATTTCACCGGGGAAAAAGAAAGTTCTGCTTCAATGCCGTTATCATTTTGTTTATCAGCATTTATATAATAGCTGGCGTAGGTAGAAGGATCTGTATAAAAACTAATGACATCTTTTATATCTCTTTTAAAATACACAACCCTTGTTTGTATTTTGTTTGATGTGTACTGAAGTCCGCCTTCGTACGATTGTGTTTTTTCAGGTTTTAAATCTTTGTTTCCGTACTCGCTGTACAATTGATATAATGAAGGCACATGATATGCTGATGAAATATTTACAAAAATCTTCCATTGTTTATTTATGTTGTATGATGGGTTGATGCTGTACGTTTCGTTCCAT
>JBDUEO010000488.1:0-2932 GCA_040002335.1 Parafilimonas sp.
CACCCCATAAAAGGTGTTCACCATTATATTTCATCTGTATATATTCAGTTTTTTCAATTGCCGGAGATAACGCATAAACCTTGAGTTACTGATTAAAAAAATGCATGCATTCCATCATTTAATATTGTGCAGAGGCACTTACGTTTTTTGCATTTGCATTCACATCGTCTTTATATTTCGAAGGGCATTTCAGCAATATGTCTTTACATTCAAATTTTCCATCTTCTACCTTGCCCTGCAACACAAGCCTTTCACTTTTTTCCATATCTGTAGGTTTTGAATTACGATACACTACCTGAATGGAATTACCCAAAGTATCTATCGCCGTAAAGGTTAAATAGTTTGGGTTCTTTACAGGATCATAATTCACCGGCTGGCTTTTATCCATCCTTGCTATCAGGTTTACAAATTTGCCGGGTTTTTGTTTGGCAGATGCAATGGTTTCATACGTTGTTACATCACCCATAAAACTAACAAGCGCTGCAATTGAAATTGCAATTAGAACCAAAGCGATAATATGCGTTTTCTTCATACTAAAAATTTCAGGTGCAAAATTAACTCAAAAGAAGATGCAACTGTTTGTAAGATTGCAAAGGATTGTTTAATTCATTGGTTTGAACTGGTTGATTTGTTAATCTGTTGATCGTTCAACAACACCATGAACTACTTCTAATCGCTTTTATAACAAAATAAATTTTATTAATATATTTAATCAGTTATACTTTTGCGCCAGTTCTTTAATTCACTTATCAAGAAAGGCAGAGGGATTGGCCCGATGAAGCCTTGGCAACCATCTTAAATGAAAAGGTGCCAACTCCAACTCCAAATTAATATTGGGAGAGATAAGTCAGATTCATGCTTAAAAATATTTTCATCATATTCAAAGCACTTCTGATTTTTATTGGGAGCGCTTTTTTATTTGATGTATCTGTAAGTTTTTTTTGATAAGTATTTATAATTTCAGATTGTGTCGTAAGGGAATAACTTATAACCAATCAAAAATTTTTTATCAATGAACAAAAAACACATTTACATTTGCAAAGCATTTAAGCAATCAATGTTACAAACGCAACAAAATATTCAAAACAAAATCAATAGCACAATTATGTGTGCTTGTTGTTGCATTTGTTGTATGGCGCAAGCCATAACTATATAATCCCCTCACCGGGCTTCGCCCGTTTTTATTCAATTAATACTTACAAACAAAAAGGCAAAGGCATAAGCTTATGCTGAAAAACATCTTTCACAAAAAATTTTTTTTATGAGCACTCATCGTTTTGAAACACTACAACTACATGCGGGGCAACAAATTGATCCTACTACAAAATCACGCGCCGTTCCAATTTATCAAACCACATCTTTTGGTTTTGATAACACAGAACACGCTGCAAATCTTTTTGGATTAAAGCAATTCGGCAATATTTATACGCGCATCATGAACCCAACAACAGATGTGTTTGAACAGCGTGTTGCAGCGCTTGAAGGCGGTGTTGCTGCGTTGGCAGTTGCATCAGGACAGGCGGCACAATTTATAGCACTTAATAATATTTTACAGGCTGGCGATAATTTTGTTTCATCATCTTTTTTATATGGCGGCACTTACAATCAATTTAAAGTATCATTTAAGAAATTAGGAATTGATGTACGCTTTGCAAACGCAGATGATGTTGAAACTTTTGTACCGCATATTGATAAAAACACGAAAGCTATTTATCTTGAAACGGTAGGCAATCCGCGCTTAAATATTCCCGACTTTGAAAAATTCGTTGCGCTGGCAAAAAAATATGATTTGCCTTTGATTGTTGATAACACTTTTGGTGCTGCCGGTTATTTATTCAGGCCTATTGAATGGGGCGCAAATGTGGTGGTTGAATCTGCAACAAAATGGATTGGCGGACACGGCACAAGCATCGGTGGAATTATTGTTGACGGTGGAAATTATAATTGGGGTAACGGAAAATTTACGCAATTCAGTGAACCAAGTGAAGGTTATCATGGATTAAAATTCTGGGAAATTTTTGGTGAAGGCAACCCGCTTGGTTTACCAAATATTGCATTTGCAATTCGTGCAAGAGTAGAAGGCTTAAGAGATTTTGGTCCGGCAGTTAGCCCTTTTAATTCATTTTTATTTATACAAGGATTGGAAACATTAAGCCTGCGTGTGCAGCGTCATGTTGATAATGCATTAGCACTCGCACAATGGCTCGAAGCGCAATCACAGGTTGAGTTTGTTTGGTATCCTGGTTTAAAAAGCAGTCCTTATAATGATCTTGCAAAAAAATATTTGCCAAAAGGCGCCGGTGGTGTTTTACAATTTGGTATTAAAGGCGGAATAGAAAACGGGCGCAAGTTTATTGATTCATTAAAACTCATTAGTCATTTGGCAAACATGGGCGACGCAAAAACGTTGGCTATACATCCTGCGTCAACAACACATGAGCAATTGAGTGAAGAAGATCAGGCAGCAGCCGGTGTGTTACCAAATCTTGTACGTATTAGTGTAGGCATTGAACATATTGATGATATTAAAGCAGATTTTGAACAAGCGTTCGAAGCTGTATTTGCAAAATAGTTTGTGGTGTAATTGTAATTTTTATTAAGGTTCAAATGTTCACGGGTTGGGCTAGCTCAACTCGTGAACCACGTGGACCTCGTGAACGCGTAAACTTAAATGAATGTCAAAAAAATTTATTTATACTAAACCATTCAAATTAGAGAATGGTACTGTATTAAATGGCTTTCATCTTGCATATACAACACATGGAAAATTAAATGCAGCAAAAGATAATGTTGTTTGGATATTTCATGCATTAACAGCCAACAGCGATCCTGCAGAATGGTGGGGCGGATTAGTTGGTAATGATAAATTCTTCGATCCAAAAAAATATTTTATTGTTTGCGTGAATATGCCGGGCAGTTGTTATGGCAGCAT
>JBDUEO010000489.1:0-2930 GCA_040002335.1 Parafilimonas sp.
AGTGCAGGGTAAATGCTGTTGATGGCCTCTGCCTTTTTATAATAAAAAACGGCCGAGTCCAGGTTATTGAAATCGTAGTGAATACTGCCGGCATACAAGCAGGGTTGAAAGAGCAGTGAATCGGGCAACTGCCCCGTTAGGTAATGCACTGTTATAGCCTGTTGAAAGCTTTTAAGCGCGGTAGCGTTATCACCGGCGGTCATTTGCAGGATGCCCGATTTAAGGTAGGAATCAATCGTTAGCCTATTCACAACGCCTTCTTTTTTCATTTGCAGAAGCGTGCGGAGGTAGGCATTGATGGCGAGGCTGTCGGAAAGGGCTGTCGGATTTTCTGCGTGATACCATTTTTCAGCCTGCCGGTAAGTCTTCAGATAAACAGAAGCATTGTAATGAGCCTGCCCTTGCAGGAAGGATACAGCAAAGGTTAGAACGACGAGCAACCAACTGCAGCGATACATGCGAAATAAAATTTACACGCGAATAGCGGTAAATTACAACAACCATGCGGAAGCCAGGGAACAATTATTGAGCGACAATAAAAATGCAGGGAGGCCTTGGCTTAGCTGCTTTATTCGCATTCATGGTGCGTGCTGACGCACTGATTTCGCCGGTAGCTTCGCGAAAAATGGTACCCTGCCGCGATGCGATGATGTCATACGCTTCCTGGGTAACGTCATTCATAGACTTGAAATAATATAATTTTACTTTCAATGTGTTCAACGCTTTTCCGCTTTTGTCATTGATGCGGTAATTCAAATCAAATTCATGGCGGTCATTATTAGCAGGCGTGGAGCCAAACACGGCATTGCGTACGGTTTGCGCAAGGTTAATGCTGCCCGATGCAATATTTACATTGCAACCGGCACTGTTGCAACCGGATCCTTCATCGAAAACGCTTCCATTGTTAATTCCGGGAACAGCGTTGCCAGCTACTCCGTTATAAATAGGTTTCAAAATTGAATCGGCCGTTGTTAATTTGTAAAATCCATCCAGGAAATTTATGCCTGACAGCAATACGACTGTACTACTGGTATCCTTGCTACCGTCAGCAACAAAACTGATTTTATACCGAAGACCCATTTCGCTTTTAGAAACGTTGATAGCACCTGTTTTGCTGTCAATTTCAATTCCTTCCGGAAACCCGGAATACACGCCGGACACCGTAGCCTGGGCGGTTGTAACAATATAATCGATCGCTTGTTGCCGGAGGAAAAAAACGGAATCGCCGTAATTGGGTTTGAATGCAGCCGGCGGTGTTATGCTGCCACCTCCATCAGCATTTTTGCTGCAGGAAACTATCGCACACGACATGATGATTATAATAGTAATTAAGGCCCGGAGCGTCATATTCTGCTTTATATATTTAGTAAACGCCCGCCGTGTCATTGTAACCAGGATCTCCTGTTTTTTCGAAAATACAGACTATATACGACAAATCAAATGATCCTGGTCATAACCATTGCGGCGGCGTCATCTTTATATACGAGCAGGAGGGCGAAAGGGTTGTGCT
Organism: Parafilimonas sp.; assembly: GCA_040002335.1. Classification (GTDB taxonomy): domain Bacteria; phylum Bacteroidota; class Bacteroidia; order Chitinophagales; family Chitinophagaceae; genus Parafilimonas. The sequence goes on from JBDUEO010000489.1 coordinate 1,511, forward strand.
GTACATGCTTTCCGCGCTGAAAGACAGCCTTATTCAAGCACGCTGCAGATGAATCCGTGTTCTTTCACTAACGTCATTACAGCGGCTGGAATAAAATGCGCCGCTTCAACCCGCAATACTTTATCGCAATCATGCAGATCTATATTGATTCGGCTGCCCGGCAAATGCTGCAGCAACAGCTTTATCAGTCTTCGCGCCTGTACAACTCCATTTATATTTGTTTTAAACACCTCGATCATACCAGTTCTATTTCAGGTGCGCGGCAGCGCCTGCTTTCAGTTTTTTATGATAAAAAATGTAAGAACCTGCAAGCAGCGCAAGGAAAAGGAGAATAAGTGCCCAGCTGCTTACGGGATCACCGACGGATATAAAAGAATAAACAGCACTGACCAAATCAAACGTGAAGCCAGCATAAATCCATTCTTTTAAGCGGGGAAAGCCCGGTACCACTAATAAAACAGCACCAATAATTTTCAGTGCGCCGAGGTAAGTGTTAAAATATTCCGGATAACCAAGATGTTGCACTATTAATTTCGTTCCCTCGGGATTGTGTGTAACTGCTGTTATTCCGCTGAAGGCCATCATTGCAGCAACAAGGATCGTGCAGATCCAGTAAAAAATGTTGATCTTTTTCATGATTTTGATTTTACATTCATTAGTTAGTTGTTAAGCGATCATGATTTTCTTCCAGAGAAAATATGAAATGAAAAGAATACCGAGCGGTATCAGTGGAAACAGGACCCAAATTACCGGGTCGCCAACGAAGGCACGCGATAGCATCGCTCCAATGAAATTAAACGTAAACCCCGCATAGGCCCATTCTTTAATAGTATAAAATTTTTGTTGCAGAATAGCCACCGCACCCAGCAATTTCGCCCCTCCAAAAATAGTTAACACATATACCGGGTAACCAAGGTGCTGCATTACGTCAATACCCGCCTGCTGCCGGGTGATCCCACCGAATGCATCCATCAACATAAATAATGCAAACAGGATGGTAAAGATCCAATAAAGCACTTTCATTGTTTTGCCTGTCATTGTTGTAATGTTACTGCTTCATGTAGTTGATCATCCATCCAATGTCAAACTTGTCCTTAAAAGATCCATAGTAAGCACCCCAGAAAGTATCCTGCAGATCCATTTCTATTTTTCCGCCTTCGGACAAACCCCTGAATAATCGTTCAGCATCTTCCCGGGAATCTGGACTGATAGCGATATAAAAATTGTTTCCCTGTTTTAACGAGAAGCCCATTTCAGCAGGTGCATCCGTAGCCATAAGCGTATACCCTTGCGCAATAGGTAATGCCACATGCATGATCTGATTTTGTAATTCAGCACTCAACTTACTACCATCAGGTGTCTCGTTGAATCGTTGTAAAACGGTAAACTCACCACCAAAAACAGATTTGTAGAAATTAAA
>JBDUEO010000490.1:0-2926 GCA_040002335.1 Parafilimonas sp.
AAAAAGTAGAAAGCTGGTATTGGTGGATCGCTACCAACATTGCATCTATTCCATTATATTTTGTAAAGCATTATGTTTTTACAAGCGTGTATTATCTCATCTTATTAATAATGGCTTTTTTTGGTTTAGTTGAATGGATGAAAAGAGCGAGAAACGGTCAACTGTATACCAGTGAAAGTCCACAGCCTGTAATTCAAAGTCCCTGATTTATAAACAACCTTTTTGCTTTAAAATAATTATAACGTGATAAAAAAAATAGTTGCTATTGGTCCTGAAAGCACAGGTAAAAGTACGTTGTGTGAACAGCTCGCAAAACATTTCAACACAATTTGGTGCCCGGAATATGCAAGAGAATATCTAAACGAAAATGGAGTAAAATATGATTATAAAGATTTGGCTAAAATTGCACGAGGGCAATTAGTGATGGAAGATTATTGCGATGAAAAAGTCAATAGTCAACGGTCAATGGTCAATGGAAAAAATCTTACAAATTCGCAGCTCAAAACTCAAAGCTCAAACCTTCTTTTCATAGATACAAATATGTATGTAATGAAAGTTTGGTATGAATATGTTTTTGCAAAATGCGAGCAAATTGTTTTAGATGAAATATCGAAACGTAAATATGATTTGTACTTATTATGCAATATAGATTTGCCCTGGACACAAGATGAAATGCGCGAATATCCTGATGAACAACCGAGAATAGAATTGTATAATATGTATAAAGATTTATTGATAAACCAAACAACACCATGGATTGAAATAACCGGCAATTATGATGAACGTTTACAAAAAGCAATTCAAGCAGTTAAAAAATATTGCTTATAAATGCTGTTATCTTTTTTAGTGAATTGCGTCAGGCGCTTTTAATAAATTACCTTATATCCATCAGCTTTTCTATATGATGTAGGAGAGAAGCCTGTATTTTTTTTGAAGCGTAAATTAAAGTTTGATGCGGTTTTAAATCCTGTTTTGTAAGCCACTTCAGCAATGGTTAAATCAGTGCTTAATAAAAGTTGCCTGGCGCTGGCTAATCTTGTTTCATGCAAATAATCAACAAATCTTTTACCGGTCTTTTGTTTAAAGAAACGGCAGAAAGATTCTGGTGTAAGATTAGCAACTTTAGCTACATCTTTAAGTGCAATATTTTTTTTGATGTTTGCATTAACGTAATCAAAAATATAAGTAAGCTTGCCTGATGGCTGAATTTGATTTGCTGCAACTTTTTGATTGAGGCAATTAAAACTATTATCTGTTGCAATGGTATTCAATATATCAAGAAGGCAAACAATTTTTTCAATTCCTGTGGCATTAATTATTTTTTCTAATTTTTGAATGGCCTGTTGTTTTGCTTCGCCGGTAATTTCAACACCTTGTGATGCCTGCGCAAATAATTTTTTTAATTGCCGTGTTTCTTCCATCGAATAAAACAGGTCAGAAAAAATGTTAGGATTGAAATAAACAACGGTTGCTTTACATCTTTTTAATTCATCATCCGCAACAGTTTTATCGCTCATCCAAACATGCGGCACATTTGGCCCGATTAATATCAATTCATCTTTTTTAAATGCATCAACCTTATCACCAATAATTCTTTTACCAAAACCTTCTTTCACATACACCAATTCAAATTCAGGATGGGAATGAAACACAGGACTGAAGTAAGGTTCATCCCGCTCAATAGCAGCAACAGATGATTTTAAAAGATAGCTAATACTTGTAGAAATCGGTTTCATTTATAAAACTTGCTAAATATTATCAATTGTTAATTCAATATTATCATTTTTAACAAACTTATTAAAAAATTTAGAAAAGTTCCCAAACTTTATGTTTGCGATGGAGATGAGAAAGAAATTAATTAAGAAAGAAATATTAAAACTGCTTTATTTTAATAAGTATCTCTCCATTGCTGCATTAAGTACAAGCTTAAGCAAAAGTATTCCTGTAGTGTTGAAAATTGTTAGCGAATTGATAGAAGAAGGCCTTATAATAGAAACCGGTTTTGCACCTTCAACAGGCGGCAGAAGAGCGGTAATGTATTCCCTGAAAGCCGGGTTACAATACATTGTAGCTGTTTCTGTGGATCAGTTTGTAACAAGAATTGCATTAATGGATATGACCAATGCCATTATCGGCAACATTGAAAAGATTGATTTGCCATTGGCAAAAAACGAAAATGCTTTACAACAATTAATTACATGTATTGATGATTTTATAAATGCAGTACCTGTTTCAAAGGAAAAAATTATTGGTATTGGCATTGGAATGCCAGGGTTTATAGATGCTAAAAAAGGATTGAACTATTCATTTTTAGAAACGAGCAAAAGCATTTGCGATTCCGTTTACGAAGTTACGAAGTTGCCTGTGTTTATTGATAATGATTCCAGCCTGGTTGCATTAGCTGAATTAAAATTTGGCGCAGGCATGCATAAGAAAAATGCAATGGTAATAAATATTGGCTGGGGCGTTGGTTTGGGAATGATTCTAAATTCAAAGTTATACCGTGGCGCAAACGGATTTGCCGGCGAGTTTAGCCACATGTCTCTTTTTTCAAATAACAAATTATGTTCCTGCGGAAAAATGGGCTGCCTTGAAACAGAAACTTCGCTTTTTATTATTGTTGAAAAAGCCAGGCAGGGATTGACGGACGGAAGAACATCTGTTTTAAAAGATAGAATTTTTGACATAGATGTTGAGAGCGCTTTTGAATTAATAGTAAATGCTGCTAAAAAAGGAGATCAGTTTGCAATAGAATTGATATCGAAAGCAGCTTATGAGATAGGCAGAGGTGTCTCTATATTAATCCATCTTTTAAATCCTGAAATAATAATATTAAGTGGCAGAGGTTCATTGGCAGGAAAATTATGGAACGCTCCCATGCAGCAGGCAATAAATGAGTACAGTATTCCAAGGCTTGCGGCACATA
>JBDUEO010000491.1:0-2923 GCA_040002335.1 Parafilimonas sp.
TGCCATCGCCAATGTCATACACTTCAGGCATTGATAAATAAAAAAAACCAACCGACTCAATTTTCATTTACTGAATTTAAAATGCTGTTGTTATCACCCATCAAAAAAAAGAATGCAACTTTTAAAATGTTATCGTCAACCCGCCATCAACTGTTATTACCTGCCCCGTTATATATGATGCATCTTCACCTGCTAAAAAAAATGCAACACCAGCAATTTCACTGGCTTCTGCTGCACGCTTTAAAGGAAGGTGTTGATTGCTTACATAATTATCTTTAAACCATTGCGTGTCTAATTCGTTTACGCCATCAACAACAGACATTCCCGTGTTTACAAAACCGGGCGCTATAGCATTCACTAAAATATTTTTATCAGCCAGTTGCAATGCCATTGAACGACAATACTGATTAATGGCAGCCTTTGCCATAGAATAACTGCTGGCATGTGTTTCTGCCCGTGTGCCATGAATAGAAGTGATATGTACAATTCTTCCGGTTTGCTTCATAAACTTTACAGCTAATTGTGTTATAAGTAAACAACCATTCAACATAATGTCAAACGTTACACGCCATTGGTCAAGTTCCATTTGCAGTGGATCTGTTTTTGCAAAAACACCGGCGCAATTAATTAATACATCAATGTGATTCCAGTTGTGTTGAATTATTTTTTCGCCTTCAATAATTGTTGCTTCATCAGCATAACTGCCTTCTAACAAAAGATGATTGCCTTTAGGAAGTTGCTTAAATACATCTTTTAATTTTTCAGGCTGAATATCATTTACACAAACATCATAACCTTCGTTTGCAAAGCGCATGGCAGTTGCTTTGCCAATGCCGGATGCGGCGCCTGTTATTAAAACTTTTTTTCTTTGCATCGGTAATCTTATTTCAAATTTTCTCCGGCATAAATTGTAACTATTGTTTGCAAGGTTTCTCCCGGTTTAAGCCTTGTACATTGTTGTAAACGCCTGGCATCATTTATACTTATTGGCATAGCAGTTGCGGGTTCCAGTATTGCGGTATAGTGATTAAGGAAGCCACCATACGAAGCAAAATACCATTGATAAGGAAACACATTTTTATCATAGCTATAGCGGAATACATCATTGCCATTAGCGTTTATCAAATTCATTTCTGCCTTATCGATATTATATAAATAAAAAAAATCAACGCTATTATTTTTTTCGGGAATTATTGATGCATCTGTATCTTCTATCACCGACCAGTTAAATTCATTCATGTTTTTAAATCTTGAATAATCAGCGTGAACAACTTTTGCTTTTTTTGCAGACGTAATTAATTGCTCACCACCTTCAATCTTTAATGCAGCATGCAGCTTCCATAAAAAATTTCTTTCAGATGATGACTGATTGCTTATTGTATATTCAAGATTAATTACCGGTGCATTATTATCCAATGAAATTTTTTTCTGATAGGTTAACTGGCTTAATTCTAACACTCCAAACATTGAAATTTTATCTTCTTTTATTTCATAATTTAATGAGGTTGTCCATAACTCTCCATGATCAGGATAACTAACGCCATCAACTGTTTCAGGAATATCGTTTGGTATTAATTCATCAATGCCGCCATAAAAATTAGAATCGTAATCAGCTCCCTGCTGTTGAATTTCCAATTGTAAATTTTCATTCCGCCATAGAAATTCTTTATTAAGCTTTTTATTATAAACACTTATGATTTTGCCACCGTATGCTGGCGCAGTTTCAAATTTTATATAATCGTTTTCACCTGTTAAAACTTCAATTCCATTGATATGTCTATGAGAAATGATCACGTGGTTTTAATGCTTGTTTTAAAATGTATATATTATTGTTTTGTAAGTTTTATTATGAAGCCGCCGCCCGGCGCAAGATGCATTTTCATTACATCATCTTTATGAATAATTGTATCAGATAAAATATAATCGCCTGCATAACGGTCAGCATTTACACCATCTTTACAAACAGTTGCAGTATAATTTCCCTGTTCTAAAAAATCGAATTTAATATCAATATCTCTTGCCGACCAATTGCTCATTCCACCAACAAACCAATCATTATTTTTTTGCCTTGCTGTTACAATATATTCACCCACTTTTCCATCTATAATATTTGTTTCATCCCACGTGGTGGGAATAGTTGCCATCAATTCTGTAAACTTAGGTTCAAGCCACGCCTGTGAAGGATTGCCGCCAAATATTTCCATCGGGTTATCATACACAACAAACATAGCGAGCTGATGGCAACGTGTACCTTGCGTCATTACATTTCCTTCGATAGTTCTAAAACCTTTTTTTGTTGCGTTATTAAAAACCAATGGTTCATAATCAAACGAACCTTCCAGCATTCTTGTAAAAGGCAATGTAACATCATGATCCGGCGATGCTTTATCACTGCCAATATTATTCTCAGAACCCAGCACGCCTTCTCTTGTTATATTGTTAGGAAAAGTGCGGTTAAAACCTTTTGGCGGATACGCGCCATGATACATGATCATGATATGATGTTTTGCACAAGCTTCTGCTATGCGATAATAAAAGTTCACCATCTTTTGGTCATTCCTGTCCATAAAATCAGTCATAATAAAATCAACGCCCCAGCGATTGAAGCGATCCAGTGCACTATCCAGTTGCCTGTCTAAAGTATTCGCCAGCGTCCACATACTTATCTTAATTCCGTTTGCTTTCGCATAAGCAACCAGTGTATCCATATTGATATTTGGATTGATCTTAAACATGTCCATATTATCACTCCATCCCGCATCCATCATAATACGATTAAAGCCAAAGCGTTTGGCAAAATCAATATAATATTTGTAAGATGCAGTGTTGACGCCAGACCTGAAAGGCACATTAAAAAGATTCACTTCTATAGTCCATTCATCAGTTCCTTTACCCGGATGAATCCACGATGCATCACCAATTC
>JBDUEO010000492.1:0-2916 GCA_040002335.1 Parafilimonas sp.
AGACCTTTTTTTTGAAAGTTTTGACCTTTTTAATTTAAAATCTGACCTTATTATTAAATAAACTGACCGTTTATTTGAAAGAACGTACCTGTTTTACCTTATCATCATTTACTTTTCTCAACCTTCACACTCCATTTAATTTCAGCACCTGCTCTTCTTAGCGTTTCAGCAACAGAACAATATTTAGTGATAGATAAATCTGCTGCGCGATGCGCTTTTGCTTCGTCCACCTCACCATAAATAATAAATTCTACATCAATAAATTTCCATACAGATGGTTCAACCCCATGCTCTCTTTCGCCACGAACAATAGTTTTATAATCTGTAACGGTTTGCTTTTGCTTTTTTAAGATAGATAGCACATCCATGCCGCTGCAACCCGCCAGCGAAATCAATAAAAGTTGCATGGGACGCACGCCAAAATTATCGCCGCCTTGATCGGGACTGTTATCAATCCGTACAAATTGCCCGTAAGCATCCGTTACTTCAAAACCATATTCACCATGCACGCGTACAAGTTCAACTGTATTCATCTGTTTAATTTATCAGCAAAAATATTTAATCATTTTTGAGTATCCATAATAAGCGGCGTGTTGCCTTTGCCCATTACAATAATTTTTGTGTTGGGCGATTGTGCAATGGCAAGTTGCGCCTTTATACTTTCGTATTGCAACTGCTTATCTGTTAAGCTTTGGCTGATGATGGTTTGATAATCTGCAATACCTTGCGCTTCTATTCGCTTACGTTGTGCCTCCTGCTGTTCTTTTTGCAACACAAACTGCATTTTTTGCGCATCCTGTTCTGCACTTATCTTTTGCTCAATGGATTGCTTTACGCTTTGTGGCAAAGTAATGTTGCGTATTAGCAAACTTTCCAGCAGCAAGCCGCGATCGCTAAAATCTTTCTCGATGGTTTTGTAAATGCGTTGCTGAAATTCATCGCGCTTGGTTGAAAATAAAGACACGGCATCGTAATACACCGCATTATCTCTTATGCGTGTTCGGGTAACAGGGCGAACAATTTTATCTTCATAATCTAAACCTGTTTGTTGCAACAAGCGCGGTGCATCAGAAGGAACAACGTGGTATAATACTGATAGATCAATGGTTACTTCAAGCCCGTCGGCGCTTAAAACTTTAATGGCATCATTGCCTGCTTTGGTGCCTTCATCTGTTACGCCGCTCATGGTATAGTTTTGGGTTTGAATGTTTATATGTTCTACATCAACCAGCGGATTTATAAAATGCAAACCGCTGTAGAGAACATCGTTCTGAATCTTTCCAAATAATTTTTGCACGCCAATTTCGCCTGCATCAATTTGAACGATGCAAGCAGTAAGTATTCCCATTAAAAACACGACCACGCCCACAACACGTGCGGGGTTGGTAAAGCGTTGCGTAGCGGGGTTTTGCGTAAAAAATCTCGCAGCAAAAAAAATGATCAGTCCAAGCGTTATAAGTGCCATAATAAATAATTTTTAAGCAGCAGGTTGTATAAAATATTTATAAAACAATGCGCGAAATTAAATGTACGCGCATCAATTTGTAATTATATTATAAGTATTAAAACATGCAATCGCTAAATTTGCGGCGCGCATGTATTCTTTTCATCTTTTAAACTGTAATAAATTTTAATGTATAGATTTTTTAAAAGATTTTACATAAGCCTTCGCATTAAATTAAAGCGTGCATTTGATGCAATGCACAATGAGCAATTAAAAAACAATTTATTACAAGCCATTCCTTTCTGGATTGGTTCTGCCTTAACGGGTTTAGTGGCGGTTGGTTATACAAAACTTTTTGCGTGGACAGAGCAGTTAAGAACAAATATATTTCACAGTAAAGATTGGTTGTTTTTTATAATATCGCCGCTGTGCTTTGTAGTATCATGGTTAATTGTAACAAAATTTGCACCTTATGCAAAAGGTAGTGGTATTCCGCAGGTAATGGCAGCTATTGAAATTGCGACACCAAAACATAATAACAAAATAAGAAAGCTGCTAAGTATTCCTATAATTATTGTAAAAGTTATTACATCTTTAATTGCGGTATTAGGTGGAGCACTAATAGGAAGAGAAGGGCCAACAATACAAATTGCCGGCTCCATTTTTAGAAAGGTAAATGAGTGGCTTCCTGCGTGGTGGCCAAAAGTTTCTAAAAAAAATATGATTATGACAGGCGCTGCCGCAGGATTAGCTGCAGCGTTTAATACCCCGCTTGGAGGAATTGTTTTTGCTATTGAAGAGTTAACAAAAACACATCTTAGCTATTTTAAAACGGCCATTTTTACGGCTGTGATAATTGCCGGTTTAACGGCTCAGGGATTTTTAGGCACATATCTTTATCTTGGTTATCCGCAAATAAACCAACTTTCCGGATGGATATTTTTACCGGTAATTTTTGTTTCATTAATATCCGGCCTTGGCGCCAGTTATATGAGCCGCGCTATTCTTTCAATACAAAAATGGAAATCAACATTTAAGTTTAAATACCAGCATATATTGTTTTTAATTGTAAGCGCACTAATTATTGTAAGCTTTGCTTTTTTTATTAATGAAAATGCTATGGGTTCCGGAAGAACCTTAATGACAACGGCTTTATTTACATCAGACAAATACACCACCTGGTACATGCCATTTCTCAGAATTATTGGTTCTGCCGTTTCATTTACTGCAGGCAGTGCAGGAGGCATATTTGCGCCTGCATTAAGTGCTGGTGCAAGCATTGGTTCATTTGTAGCAGGATGGTTTCATTTAAATGCAAGCGATTCAAATGTGCTTATTCTTTGCGGCATGGTTGCCTTTCTTACAGGTGTTACCCGTTCGCCATTTACGTGTGCTATTCTTGTGCTGGAAATGACGGATAAAAATAATCTTGTTTTTCATTTAATGCTTGCCGGTATGGTTTCAAGTGTTGT
>JBDUEO010000493.1:0-2912 GCA_040002335.1 Parafilimonas sp.
AACAAGTAGGCAGGGTTAAACATGCTTTAGCTAATTAACTCCGCCAACGGGTTAAAGCTTAATATCTGGTCAAACTTATCTGCAAAAAATAACACAATAATACACATGGCTGCAAACACCGTTAAACTAATGGTAAGCACATCTCTTTTTTCATTTTTCTTTTTAAATGCTGCAGGTAAAATGCCATCTTCACTCATTGCAAACATTACACGCGGGTTACTCAACAGCAATACATTTACATACGCAAGCACAGCAACAAATAATAAAATAGAAAACCCGTATTTGCCGCTTTCACCAAACATTTTTTCAGCAACAATTGCAGCAATGCCTTTTGTTTCTTTAAGCTCGTTGAAACCAATTATTTTATAATAAGAATAATTTACACTCAGGTATAAAGCAATAATAATAAAGATTCCGGCAATTATGCCACGCGGTAAATTTCTTTGCGGGTTTTGCACTTCCTCGCCAAAATTTATTGTTTGCTGGTAACCGCCATACGTAAACGAAGCGGCTTTTAATGCTACGCCAAATAATAAAATATGATTGCCTGATACAAAGCTTTCTGTTGAAATAACAGACGCGGTTTCTGTATGATATAACTGCGGAAAAAATATAGCTGCAATTAAAACAAGTATCATACTCATTTTAATGATCATTAAAACATTTTGTGTTTTTGAACTCATGCGCAAACCCATAAGATTGATGCCGTAAAATAAAATGATAGCGCTCACGGCTATCATTGCTTCAGTAAAGGAAGATGCATTTTGAAAAATAAGCGGCGCAATATATTCGCTGCCAATTAATGCAACGCCTGAAAGCGATGCCGCATTTGAAATAAGAATAATGCAGTTAATACCAAAGGCGAGCGACGGATGATAACACACCGCAAAAATTTTATAGTAACCGCCAGTAACCGGGTAGCGCGAACCAATTTCTGCATAAGTAAGTGCGCCGCATAAAGCAATAAGGCCGCCTAATATCCATACTGAAAAATAAAACGCAGGCGATGAAGAAGCTGCCGCTGCATCTTTTGCGGTGCGAAAAATTCCCATGCCAATAACAAGCCCGATAACGATCATTGTCGTATCAAACAATGAAAGTTTTTGCTTTTGCTTCATGAAAGTAAATGTAGGTAAAACGCGTTTCTACAAATGCATGAATAAAAAATTCTTTCATGCTTTTATTGAGATAAAAAAAGTAGTTCGGCATATAGCAATACAGTTGTTTATTTTTGTAGTATGAAAATGCGCAATGAAGACCTTAAAAAAATTAGTGAAATAAAACAATACTTATTAAACCCGCCTGCAACTTTCAGGCTGTACAATTATGCGCCTGATTATCTTCGTAATGCCATAACTATTTTAAATAATTATCCTGCCGCCAAAGATGTGATTGATTATTTGCAAAATCTTGCCGAACAATTTGATGCTAAAATTATACATCAGTCAGATTTAATAAAAACGCTGAAAGATGCAGGCACTAAAATAAGTAACCTTACCAATAGATAATTTCTCACAATACTTTCTGCACACATCTTTAATAAATCAATTTTTAATTGATGGCTGCATGCTTACATTTGCCGCAGATTTGGTTTTGAAAGATGAATTGAAATTGTGCTTAACTCAATTAAAATACACAATAAGTGAAGCACACAACCGCGATGCTATAAGATTTTAAACCTGGTATCGTACGGTTCATCCGACGAATTAAAAGGGAATCCTGTTAAAATCAGGAGCTATCCCCGTAGCTGTAAATGCAGCCCCAAACTCCCTAAAAGGGAGCAGGGAAGTATCTTAAAATTTTTGCCACTGTGCGCCGCGGCGCATGGGAAGGCTTTAAGATGCAGCATAAGCCAGAAGACCTGCCTGATCAAAAAAAATATCTGGGCTTTCGGGTGAAAAGCAGAATGATAACGTCTTACTGCAGAAGACATTTTCATTTCTATTATCTTACACGAAAGCTCATTCTTCAAACTATTTAATAACATTCAAAAGAAGAATGAGCATGAAAAAAATTTTCATTACAACAATTGTATTAGCACTTACACAATTTGTACAGGCGCAAAAAGATTCAACTATCAACACACTTGATGAAGTAGTTGTAACAGCAACAAAATCTCCTAAAAAATTAAGCGAGACAGGCAAAGTGTTAACGGTAATTACCCAACAACAATTACAACAAAACAGCAGCCATTCATTAGGCGAAATTTTAAATCAGCAAACAGGTATTACGGTTACAGGAAGTACTGCAACGCCGGGTACCAATCAATCTGTTTTTGTGCGTGGCGCAAGTGCGGGCAATACATTAATATTGATTGATGGTGTGCCGGTATATGATGCCTCGGGCGTAAGTTCTGAATTTGATATTAACTACATCAACATTAACCAGGTTGAAAGAATTGAAATTCTGAAAGGCGCACAATCCACTTTATATGGAAGTGATGCGGTTGCAGGTGTAATTAATATCATTATGAAAAAAAATACCGACAAACCCATTGCAGGTTTTGCTGATGTAAGTGCGGGCAGTTTTGGAACAATTAATACTGCTGCAGGCATGAGCGGAACGTTGAAAAAATTTCAATATAATATTGGTGGAAGTTATATACATACAAAAGGAATTTCTTCTGCCTATGATTCAACCGGCAAAGGAAATTTTGATAAAGATGGATATACACAGTATAACCTGAATGCATCGGCGGGTTATGCAATTTCTTCGCGCATAAATCTCAAAGCTTTTATACAAATTAATCAATACAAAGCGGCAATTGATGCCGGTGCTTATATTGATGATAAAGATTATAATCTTAAAAATAAAAATGCAATTGCGGGGTTAACAGGAGTATTCAATTCATCTAAAGATCATCTTGTTTTTAATTATCAATACAATTATATAAACAGAAGTTTTATTGATGA
>JBDUEO010000494.1:0-2911 GCA_040002335.1 Parafilimonas sp.
ATTACTTATTCCGTTCTTAAACTCTTTACAGGATTTGCGATTGCTGCTTTTATTGATTTATATCCTACTGTTATTAATGCGATTATTACAGAAATTAACACGGCAAGCAAAAAAACACCAATGCCTATTTTTATACGATAGTGAAAATTTTGCAGCCAGTTGTTCATTATATACCATGCAAGCGGTGCAGCAATAAAGAATGCCGCAACAATAAGCAACGTAAATTCTTTTGAAAAGAGATACATGATGTTTGCAACACTTGCACCAAGCACTTTGCGAATACCTACTTCTTTTGTACGCTGCACTGCCATAAAAGAAACCAAGCCGTATAGACCAAGACAGGAAATAAAAATGGCAATACCTGCAAACATTTTATACAACAGTGATAACTGATCTTCCTGTTTATAAAAGTTATTGATATTGTCATCCATGAAACTGCTCGTATTAGCATATTCAGGATAAAATTTATCCCATGTTTTTTCAATAGCGTCTTTTGCTTGGGCGAGATTTAAACTTTTTATTTTAACAGAAGTCACCGCATAAAACCTTTGTTTAGGTTTAATTAAAATTGGCTCTGTATCATCGCGAAGAGAATTGGTTTTAAAATCTTTTACTACACCAACAATTGTTGTCCACGCATCTGTTCGTCCCATTCTTATTTGTTTGCCGATTGCATCATTTGCACTTTTCAAACCGAGTTTTTTTACAAGCGTTTCATTTATCACAACATCATTTACTGAATCACCTGTATTATAACCACGACCTGCGGCAAACTGCAACCCAAATGTTTTAAAGTAATCTGCATCTGCACATTTATAATATAAAGTAAAATCTTTTTCAGGCTGATGGTTGAACGCGAAACTTGTTCCCCAACTATTTTCTGAAGAAGGCACATCACTGCTAAAACTTGCAGCTTGTATGCCTTGCAAATGCAGCAGGCTTTGTTTGAAAGCGCTTTCTCTTGAAATAAAGGAACTGTCTGCATTTGCATTAAGAACCAACACCGCTTCCTTATTAAAACCGAGGTCGGCACTTCGCACAAAATTCATTTGGCAAATCGCCACAATAGTTCCTATTATCAGCACTTGTGAAATGGTAAATTGCATTATCACCAATCCTCTCCTTAACGAAATTCCACCGACTGTTGCAGACGTTATTTTATTCTTAATTGCAAGTATTGGGCTGAAGCCTGATAAAATCAATGAAGGATATAATCCTGCAAAAAGAGTAACTAGTAATGCAATTAAGATGGTGAAAACAATGGTTTTGCCAGTTAAAATATTAAGTGGTTCACTAATTGAATCTATATGTTTTATATACGGCAGGCATATCTCTGCAATTGCTATTGCAAATATTAACGAGATGCAAACAATAAGCGCCGTTTCACCTATTATCTGCCAAAAGAGATTTTTGCGATTGCTGCCCAACACTTTTCTTATACCAATTTCTTTCGAACGATTTACAGCCTGCGCTGTAGAAAGATTTATAAAATTGATACAAGCCATAATAATGATAAACACACCGATTAATGACAATGTCCACAAGGTTGATTTGTTTGTAACATGATCTCCAAGATTGCCGAAACGTTCATCAAAATGTACATCACTTAATGGCTGCAAAAAATTCCAGCGTGTACTACCAGCTTTTTCGTCAGTATAATTTTTTTTGCTGAACTCTTTTAATTGTGTGTTTATTTTTTCTGAAGATTCAGATGGAGGAAGCAACATAAATATTTGATTGCTGCTCGTTGTTCTTCCCCAAGTAGTGGTATAGCCATAAATATCAGGATAATTTTTTAGCGTTTCATAAGAAGTAACAACGCCCAGCGAAAAATCAGTATTCGCAGGAACATCATCTAAAATGCCGGCAACTTTTAAAGTAATTACATTATCAAGTTTTAAAAATTTTCCAACTGCCTGGTGCCAATCACCAAAATATTTTTCAGCCATTTTTTTTGTAAGCACGGTAACATTAGGTTCTCTTAAAACTGAAGGTGTGTTTACAAGCCACTTAAATTGAAAGATTTTAAAGAATTGCGGATCAGCAAAAAACATTCCTGTTGACTCTATAAATTTTTTATCAGGAACATTATTACCGTTGTCATCTGTTACTGCAATCTGGCTTCCATTATCCGCATACAATACGCCGGTGGTTATTTGTGGAAAATAGGTACGTAATGCTTCAAGTGCAGGATAAGGAATACCTGCTGTATATTGTAAACCATCAGGATATTTATCGGTAGTTACAACATGATAAATATTTTTAAAATTGGGTTGAAACTTGTCATAGCTCAATTCATAATTTACTACTATAAATAATAAAATACACGCTGCCATACCAACAGCCAAGCCGCTTATATTAATTGCTGCATAAGCTTTATTTTTTGTTAGAGTGCGCGATGCGATTTTGAAATAATTTTTAAACATAAAAGATGATTTCTGATGTCTGATTTTATGATGCCTGATTTTTCATTTTCAAATTTTCAAATTGCTGAATTGTCAAATTATTTATTCTGTTCTTAAACTCTTTACAGGATTTGCGATTGCTGCTTTTATTGCCTGGAAACTGATCGTTGCAAGTGCAATCATTATCGCCGCAATTCCGCCAACGAGAAATATCCACCAACTAATGTTGATTCTGTAAGCATAATCCTGCAACCATTTATTCATAAAATACCATGCAAGCGGCGTAGCTATTGCGAATGCAATTGAAATAAGTATGATAAATTCTTTTGAAAATAAATAAACGATGTTGCCTGCAGTAGCACCAAGCACTTTACGAATGCCCACTTCTTTTATCCGCTGCACTGCCATGAATGAGGCTAAACCATACAACACAAGACAACTAAGGAATATAGCGATTGCTGCAAAAATTTTATACAACTCCGCTAACTGATTTTCCTGTTTGTAAA
>JBDUEO010000495.1:0-2905 GCA_040002335.1 Parafilimonas sp.
ATTCCATTTATGATTCGTATGATGATTACCGGCGCTTTAAAGATCCAACATTTGCGTATGGCGTTGCGTTATCAAAAGTGGCTGGCCATGCTATATTAAGAATGGCTGATGCAGCTATTTTGCCATTTGATTTTTCCATCTTGTACAAAACTGCAGATGGTTATGCAACTAACTTAATTGATGCGACAAATGATATGCGCGAAGCGACCGTTATTGAAAATAAATTGTTGCAGAATAATGATGATAAACTCGCAGCCGATCCAACAAAAACATATATTCAGCCAACACCAAAAGATGAAGTGCCGTTTCTTGATTTTAGCCCGCTTCAAAACGCGCTTATTACTTTAAAGAAAAGTACAGACAGTTTACATAACAGCATAGAAAAAAATATCACACCAATAAATGAAAACATGAATGTTGCATTGGCGCATGCCGAACAACAATTATTATTTGCCGATGGATTACCAAGAAGAAGCTGGTACAAACACAGTTTGTATGCACCTGGATTTTACACAGGTTATGGTGTAAAAACGTTGCCCGGTATTCGCGAAGCCATTGAACAGCGTAACTGGAAAGAAGCACAACAGGAAATAAATATAACGGCACAATCAATAGAAAAACTTGCAGGTTATTTAAGTGCCATAAAATAGGCATTAAGATTATTTTATTGGCATGTTTTTAGAACATATATATAATTGTTCACACTTAAAAATTTGCCATTATGTTACGCTGGACACTGATCTTTTTAGTCATTGCAATTATTGCAGCCATTTTTGGGTTTGGTGGTATTTATGCCGCTGCCACAGACATTGCACGGATATTATTTTTCATTTTTATTGTATTGTTCCTTTTGTCGTTGATACGCGGAAGAATATAAAAATTACAGGTCTCTAACCTTAATGTCTCCGTTTGAATAACCGGTAATTATTTTTGTTGCCATGCCAACAAATAATCCTGTTTCAACAACACCAGGAATCAAATGCAAATCAATATTTAATTGCTTAGGATCTTTTATAGACTCAAAATAACAGTCAAGAATATAGTGTTGATGATCTGTAATAAAAGATTTGTTTTCTTTTTGTCTCAGCGTTGTTTTAATGTTGTACGCATGTTGAATTTTTTGTTGCACCTGTTTCCATCCAAATGTAATTACTTCAACCGGTAAAGGAAATTTGCCAAGCGTTGGCACATCTTTTTTTTCATCAACAATAATGATGAGTTCATCTGCATTTGATTCAACTATTTTTTCCTGCAGCAAAGCGCCGCCGCCGCCTTTTATTAAACTTCCGTTTACATCAACTTCATCTGCACCATCTATAGCAAGCTGCAAACGGTCAACATCATCCATTGAAAGAAATTCTATTCCTTCTTCTTTCAATATATTTTGTGTTTGAAGTGAAGTGCATACAGTTGTAAAATTCAAACCTTCTTTTTTTCTTTTGCCCAATTCTTTTAAAAGATAATAAACAGTGGTACCGGTTCCCAAACCAATAATCATATTTTGTTTAATAAAGTCGGCGGCAAAAATTCCGAGCTTTTGTTTTATAGCATCTTGTGTAAGCATCTGATAAAAGTATTTTGAAATTTTGAATTGAGAAATTTTGAATTGCAGGAACCCCTGCGTTATTGTTTTGATTTTTGAAATGCATACCATCGTTGCCATAAAAAACTTCAGTACAAGGGAGTGACACAAGGAACGATGCCAAAAGAACAAATGTTGATAAACAAAAAAGCTTAAAAAAAATAATAAAGAAATCTTAAAAAAATTTTGCCGGTATAAAAAATAACTACAGTTTTGCACAACGAAAAAATTTAGAACAGTGAAAACGCAACGCACATATATATTCATCAATCCGTGGGGGGAATCTCTCGCTGTGAATGATTACAATATCGCGGGGCGCAGTTATACCTTTAGCTAACGATTACAACTGTTACTAACTGACTATACGGCCCCCGATAATCGGGGGCTTTTTTTGCTTCCATCTCTATAAAAAAAATCAAAACTTTTTAAACTGAATTCAAATGGAATCAAAACAATCAACATATAAAATAAGCAGAGCTTTCTCTTTAGTTGCGCAGGCAATTAAAGGAATTGAAATGGATTATACAAAAGGCAGCATTAGAAAAGCCATCATCATGCTGGCAATACCAATGATACTTGAAATGTGTATGGAAAGTGTGTTTGCATTGGTGGATCTTTTCTTTGTTGGTCATTTGCCAGGTGCACGACACACGATACAAACAGTAAGCTTAACAGAATCTGTGCTTTCGATTATTTATTCTGTAGCAATTGGAATGAGTATGGCTGCAACAGCAATGGTAGCAAGGCGTGTGGGTGAAAAAAATAAAGACGAAGCGGCACATTCAGCCATGCAGGCAATATGGCTGGCAACTGCAATTACAATTATAATAAGTGTAGCAGGCATTGTGTTCGCTCCGGATATTTTACGATTGATGGGCGCAGAACCTGAAACAATAGCAATGGGCGCAACCTATACAAGAATTGAAATGGGTGCAAGTATAGTTATCATGATGCTCTTTCTCATCAATGGAATATTTCGCGGTGCAGGTGATGCATCAATGGCAATGAAAAGTTTGTGGCTGGCGAACGTGTGCAACATTATTCTCTGTCCAATATTGATACGCGGTTTTGGAATCATTCCTGCATTCGGTTTAACCGGCGCAGCAATGGCAACAACAACAGGACGCGGCATTGGTGTTTGTTATCAGTTGTATCATCTATTCAAAGGCAAAGCAAGTATTAAAATACAACGCAAACATTTGAAGATAGATTGGTCAATCATCAAATCATTGGTAAACATTTCATCACCTGCAACATTGCAATTCATTATTGGTTCATGCAGTTGGATCGTATTGGCAAGACTGGTTGCAGAAACAGGACAAA
>JBDUEO010000496.1:0-2905 GCA_040002335.1 Parafilimonas sp.
TTTAATAATGGATTTTACTTCACTATTACAATCTGCTGTAAAAGATGCATCAACAACCTTTGAAGAAAGGATGTGTGCCATATAAGATTTATTTACTCCGCCAATTTGCGTGAATGCGCCTCCAACATACCATCCATTATTTCCATCAGAAATTACACAACGAATTACACTGTTTGCTGATGGAAAATCTGTATCAGGAATATCAGTTGTTTGCGTTAATGAAGAGAGATAGTTTGTTTGAAAACCGGTTTGCGAAAACGAGCCGCCCAATAAAACAGTATCGCCTTTAGCCTGAATGGCATATACGGTACTGTTTACCGTAGCATAACCATTTTTTGCATTACCGTTTGTTTTATCAAGCACTGCAAAGTATGGTTTGCTTTTACCACCAATAGTTGTAAACTGGCCACCTGCATATACATTAGTTGCATCAGCAAACAATGCATACACTGTACTGCTTGCAGAAGGATTAAAAGAAAGTAATGCACCTGTGGTGGAATTAACAGCAGCAATATAATTTCTTCCGGTGCCGTTTACAGTTGTAAAGTTTCCGCCAAAATAAAGCGTGGTTCCTTTTTTAAAGATCGCATATACATAACCATTAACGGTTGCATTAAATGCAGCATCAATTGTTTTGTTTGACAAAACGTGAACAAGCGCATTTGCCGGCTTGCCATCATAAGTGCTAAATGTTCCACCAACATACCAGCCACCGCTGCCATCAGCAACAGCACATTTTGCACCGCTGTTAAATGCCGGGAAATCCATATCAGGATAGTCTTTAGTTGCAGTTGTTAAGGCTGTTGAACCTGTCATTAATCCAACATAATTAAATTGGCCGCCAATGTAGTATTTACCTGCATTCTTGTAAACGGTATATACAGTTCCATCTGTAGAACTCATATTTTTTACAAGCGTTTGTGCTTTAATTGTGGCAAAAAGAATAAGCAGTGAAACGCAAAAGAGTATTTTTTTTTTCATTTTAATTTTTTTTGATAGTGTATGGAATTCGCAGTGAAATTTTGTTAACTGGCAGAACTTATTTTTTTAGAAAATATGGCTCAGATCCTTTTTGTTTTGTTGAAAGGAATTTAAAGCAGATAATTGTTTGGTTTTTATAATTCACAAATTTATTGTTGTTGTTGTGAGCAATAAAAAAGATTTATTAAAAGGTAAATGCGATTTATTAAACGGAATTTTTGGTTGCAGGGAACAATTTATGCAGGATTTTTTTAACGGATAGTAAAATTAAAATTTGCATGCTACACTAAAGTATTAATGTGCACGCAATAATAAATATTAGTACATAGAAATGGTAATAGTAATCCTTTGTCGGTGTTAGACTTTTGTTTTTGCTTCAGAGAAGCAGCCTCTTTGTAGCAATTAAAATGTTTTTAAATAGATTAGACTCCAGCGGAGTCGCCTGATTAAATAATGAACTCTGTTATAGCAATTAAAAACTCCGCCAACAGGTTAAAGTAGTAACCAAAAAAAGCACCGTTATACATCAGGCATTATTGAGTTTGCTTTTTCTGTATCCGTAAGAAAAATAAACAATCAAACCTAACCCAAGCCATGATGCAAACCATGCCCAGTTTTCACCCGTCATGCCGGTTAATAAATACATACAGCTTGATAAACCAAGTAATGGAATAAGCGACCATGTTTTAAATAAGCAAACGATAGAAAGCGTTATCAGCGCAATCCAAAAAATAATGGTAGAAATATTTAAAGAAGCATTTTCTTCTGTTATATGAAACAGGTCAGTTATATAATTTTTGTTTGTTAGCTGAAGTGTAATAAGCGCCACCGCAACAATAGCAGGATAAATAATTTTTCCATTAATGTAGGGAATAGAAAACCTGCCCGGTATTTTTTCTTTGCGCGGAATAAGCAATACGCCGCCGCAAACCAATACAAATGCAAACAAAGTTGCAATGCTTGTAAAATCAAGTACAAAAACTTTATCAGTAAATAACAACGGAACGCCAACAACAATACCTGTAATAATAGTAGCGAAAGAAGGCGTTTGATATTTTGGGTGAATCTTTTCAAAACGTGGCGGCAGCAAACCATCGCGGCTCATACTCATCCATATTCTGGGTTGCCCCATTTGAAAAACAAGCAACACACTCGTCATAGCAATTACGGCAGCCATTGAAACTAAAAACTGCATCCATCCAACATTACTGTCTTCAAAAATTTTTGCTAAAGGATCGCCTACATTATTAAATTTTTCATAGCTCACCACACCGGTTAAAACAAGTGTAAGCAGAATGTACACAACGGTACAAATCACTAAAGATAGTATCATGCTGCGTGGTAAATCGCGCTGCGGATTTTTGCTTTCTTCCGCCATTACACTTATGGCATCAAAACCAATGTAAGCAAAAAATACACTGCTTACGGCACGCATTACGCCACTAAACCCATTCGGCATAAACGATCTTACACCAGCACTGTTAAGCGGTGTCCAGTTTTCAGGATTTACATAATATGCGCCCACCGCAATTACCAGTACAATAATGCAGAGTTTAAGAATTACCATTATGTTGCTGAAGTTTCTTGATTCTTTTACGCCTACATAAACAAGTGATGTTATCAGCACGCAAATAATAAGTGCAGGCATATCAAAAATAATTCTTAAGCCGCCAATTGTTGGTGCATGGTTCCATGCATTCATCAAGTCTCTCGTATCTCTTGTAAGTGAATCAAGCGCAGCGCCTGCATTTGCAATTACAGCGCCATGCGCTTCCATGTAACTGCACGTTAAATAATCAGGAATATGTATGCCGATACGGCTCATAAACAAGGTAAAATAATCGCTCCATGAAAAGGCCACATAAATATTACCGATAGAATATTCCATAATAAGCGCCCAGCCAATTATCCATGCAAACAATTC
>JBDUEO010000497.1:0-2902 GCA_040002335.1 Parafilimonas sp.
AGCTTTTTGATTCTAAACATGCATCCAACTCTTCAAAGTCGCGATTAAGGATGAGCCTAAAATTTTCATCCGTTATAAAGTCAAAGTTCATAAAAAAATAAAGTTTGAAGAGTCAATTAATTTCAGCCAACGGTAGGGCTTTGCGTTCGGCGGGGCATTTGAAAACAGCCGGAACTGAAGCCGATTAAAGATACAAAGTTGAAAACATATTCTGATGCTCATCCGTGTTCGGTCAGCTGGTTATGTAGCTGATAGTAGCACTTAGATGAGGATTTATTCGTCGCCCCCGCTGACGCAAAACCTCACTGTTGTATGCTGCCATTCTTTTAAATTATTATGTTGTAAATAAGTTGAATTATTTTAATTATTGCACTTACAATCAGTGAAATTCTAAGAGTCTCATTTACGAAATCAAAATGTAATCTTAACTGAGCTATCTCTATTTTATCATTTGAAAGCTGGGCTTTATCAGATTTGTAGTCAGGTAAATATTCTTTATTACCTACTTTTTCAAATGACGAAATTCTTTTTTCGCAGGATGAGATTTGTCGCTCTGTTTTTTTTATTTGGCGATTGAAGTTTAGCCAGAATAATGAATACAATGCTGCCCATAATGGAATTGAAAGTTTATCAAATGCATCAAAGTAAGAATTAAATACTTTGGGTAACAAAAAATAAATAAGAGGCAAAGGCACTAAAATAAGGAAAGCGTATAAATTGTATTGTGTGAAATTTTTAATTGTATTCATTCTTATTTCTATTGTATTGCATATAATTTACCATTCCTGAAATATAAATAATCTCCGTCATAAACCCATTGTTCACTTACAGAATTTGAGGTAATAGTTTTGTTTATTTTTTTCGGCTCACCCCATGAAAAGATTGCCATTTCCTCCGTCATTCCAATCGCTACATTTGTTTGAAGAATTAAATTCCAGTTGCTTATACCAAATTTTCTTTTGTAGATTTCGGCTTTTTGTAAAGGGATAACCCGTGTTGAAAAAAGCGTATCAAAAAAATAGTCAAAATTCAATGAAGTTTTGCTACCGACATCATTTTGAAGTACTACTGACAGGTCATAAGTTCCGTCAATAATGGCTACATCTATACACTTCCAAGCATCACCGGTTTTAAATTTTAAATTGTCATCAATCATTTTGTTAGCAAGTACAAAATTTTTACCAATAAACCTTTGCTTTAATTTTTCGTAAAATCCAACGACAATGAAAGGAAAAGATGTATTATAATCTGGCGAATAAAGAAAATAACAGATTTCTTTTGTGTCAACTTGTTCCAACTTTAAAAAGATTCCGGTTAATGCGTAATCTGATAAAACGTCTAATACTTTAAAATATTTTCCGGCTAATTTGTCGTAGTTTGAAAAAAAATCACTGCTACCACTACAGCATTTGTAGATATTAGATTTGTCAAGCACTGATGGTTTATTGAAGTCTACAAAAAAATCCTGGTAACCATATTGCCTGAGTCCAACAGTTTTTTCCATTAAAAGCAATGTCTGCCCCTTGTACAGATATGCGTTTTTATCCAAAAAATTTTGAAGGCTATCATAAAATGTAGGAACATATTCTTTTTCAAGTTCAGAATTATTTGAACTTGATATTTTGGGTATCTGTGAAAATAAGACTGTGCCAAAGAATAATTGAAGCAGGAGTGTTGGTATGAATTTCATAAACAGGTTTCAATATTTAGGATGCGTCCGGTATGGTAGCATACAACACGTGAATTTATGATATAACAAATCATTTTTCCAAAAAAGTTCATTCTTCAAAATCAAGAACTTAACGTTATATAATTTCAATTGTTATTAGTACAATCCACCATTATCATCCTATTGCTTCATTCTTTATTAAATCATCCAACGAACTTCATTTATCTTTTTCTTCTTTTCATGTCCGGCATTTTCTTTCCAGGAAAACCATGTTTTATAATTAATTAATGCAGCCAATTTTTTCTTATAAATCTGCAGAAATAAGTTTGAAATATTTTTTTATTGATTTAGTTAGATTGATGTTTTAAAAACAAAATTATCATGTTTTATAACGCATCGTCCATTGCACGAGACAACTTGATAGCAATTTTGCTCTTTGTAAAGCAATCATATAATTCAAATTTTCAACAATCATTTCATACATCAATAATCTCATGTTGATGTTGCACCTCAAACATCTATTAACAAAATCAATTAACATAGCAGCTTAACTTCACGGCACATTTCTCGGTTAATCACAAACCGGGTTTGTATTTCTTCCGAAGCAATCGATTTTTTTTAAGCCACATTTATTATTAATGCAAAGAATAATTTTATTACTCGCAGTTCTATATATTTTTCAAATAAGCGCAAATGCGCAGGATAAAAATTCCATAGCAGGCAGTGTTGCAGACAGCACTTCAAAACACGCGCTGGAATATGCTACAATTACTTTATCTGATGCAAAAACAAATAAAGTTTTAAATGGCGGCACAACAGACAGCGTTGGCTATTTTAAATTAAATGATATTGAAGCAGGTACTTATAATATTTCGTTTGAATCCATTGGTTATGCAAAAAAAATTACGCATAATATTACTATTAAAGAAAGCCATATTCCAAACAATATGGGCACCATTTTTTTACGCAAAAGCGCAAACACGCTTGCAGATGTTGTAGTATCATCGCAAGTGCCGCAGATAGAAAATAAAATTGATAAAATTGTTTTTAATACAGCTAACGATGTTACATCGCAGGGCGGCGTTGCAACTGATGTTCTTAAAAAAGTACCGCAGGTTTCTGTAGATGCGGATGGTAATGTAGAGCTTGCCGGAAGCAGCGGCATTCGTTTTTTAATTGATGGAAAACCTTCAACTGCATTTGGAAGCAATATTGCTGATGTATTGCAATCAA
>JBDUEO010000498.1:0-2897 GCA_040002335.1 Parafilimonas sp.
TCTTGCTTCAATTTCGAAGAAGAGTTGTTTAGACATAATTATTAATTTGAAATTTTACGATTTGAAAATTAGTTAGGAGCTTTCATTAAAATATCTGAACTTCTCATGATCAAATAATCCTGACCATCAATTGAAATTTCAGTTCCAGAATATTTTCCATATAAAACCAAATCTCCAACTTGTTGTTTTAATGGTATTAGATTGCCGGTTTGTTCTGCATACTTACCTGGACCAACCGCAATAACTGTTCCTTTTTGAGGTTTTTCTTTAGCAGTATCGGGTATAATAATTCCGCCTGCTGTTTTTTCTTCGGCTTTAGCCGGTTGTACTAAAACTCTATCATCATAGAGTTCATAAGTTGTTTCTTTAGCCATAAAATTTTATAAATTTTAATTTGAGTTTTGAAGACGCAATGCGTTAATCAATTTTTTTGCCACCATTTTTATTAAAGCCAAAATTTCACGAATGCTTTAGCATTGGCAGCTTTTACGAGGGCGCAAAGAAAGGGTTTCTTATAAGAATGACAAAATTTCACGTTAATGTTATCAAAAAGCAATAGACAGTTTTGCTTTCTTCTTTTTTGTGGCACGACTCCATTTAGGGCCATTTTTTAAAATTTCGATTGCTTTCGCAGTTTTTGTTTCATCCGGCGATTTTATAATTTTAATATTATACGGATTGCCAAGATTATCTACTAAAAATTCTATTTCAACAACATCATTCGGGCTGGCAATCGGGTGTTCTGTTGTATCCTTGTTTAACTGCGTTATAACATAATTGTTGAAATTTTGCCAGCCGCCAATTGGCATTACAGAATCTGAAATAACTTTTGATTTTCTTGCCGCACCATAACCAACGGTAACAACTTCATTTAAATTAGTATTTGTGGCTTTTAAAACAATTGGTGCATTATTCCCTGATCTAAGATTTATATTCCTGCTTTCAAAACCAACTGTAGTTGCGGTTACATTCATAACACTGTCGTTATTTTGAATAGTAAAATCACCACTTGCATTTGTAACTGTAGCTGTTTTTTTATCTTTAGATTCAACGGTGGCATAAGCAACCGGGTTGTTATTTTCATCAACAATTTTTCCGCTAAATGTATTTTCTGCAACACTTAAACCACTTACTTTTCCCATCAATTCTTTTTGTAAAGAATCATTTTGTTTATTTATTGAAACCGGCGCAAAAGATCTTGAAACATTTTTATTTGCAGATGGTGCTGCCGAAATTGTAGCAACATCACTTTCAGCATTAATTGCTTCATTAGAAATTGCATCTGCATTAATTTCTTTTTTGGATGAATTTGAAAACTTTCGTGCTGGAGATTTTTGGACATATTTATCCTGATTAATAAGCGACGCACTATCCTGCGAAGCAGAAAAAGTATTGATAGTTGCTGATGAATCTTTAAACACTCCAGGTTTTTGCAATTGATTTTTTACCTGCGCAACCTGTTGTTGCTTTCCGGAATGTTTAATAAGATAAATGCTTAAAACACCAAGCCCACAAATAATAATCAACATCGCTGCAATATTCAGCCATTGCGTTTTTTTATTAAAGGCAACAACTTTTGATTTTTGTTTTTCAGCAAACAGAGATGCATTTATTTCATTCAAATGTTGTTTCGCTTTTGCCAAATCTGCATCATTATAACCCTCAATTGCATCAGCCAAAAAAGCATCCTGTAATGCCGCTTTTTCAATAGTATGCATTTCTGCAGCAGACATTTTTCCCTCCAGGTAACGCTGAATATCTTCAAACGAATAATTGATATGTGTTGATGGATCAGCCATTTTTTTCCATACAAATTTTTAAATTTCTTCTTCCGTTTTGTATTAAGCTGCGCACTTTATTCCATTCATAACCGGTTTGTGCTGTTATTTCATTATAACATTTATTATCAAGATAAAACAACCTGATGCTTTGTTGTTGTTCATCCGGCAAATGCTCAATACAAAATTCCAGTTTCTTTAATTCCTGTTCTTTTTCCAATACGTTGTCAAGATGCTCAAAGTTTTCAGATTGCATAACCGCTGGTGTAAATTCTACCGTCACCATTCTTTTTTCTTTACGCAACTGCATTAAACAATGGTTTTTTGCTACTACATACAACCAGCTTTTAAAATTTGCTACTTCATTTGTTTGCAGCTTCGTTAATAATTCCTGGTAGATATTCATCACCGCATCTTTTGCAGCTTCAGCATCTTTTAAATATTTTACACAAACGCCATACACTAAATCCGTATAACGCAAATACAATTGCGCCAGCATTTCCTGGTCACTATTTTTTTTGAATGAAGAAAGCAATTCTTCATCATTTAATGCTGTGTATGATTTAATATGTATAAGCGATGCTAACAATGTTTAACAGGATAAGATGTGTAAAACCGTAACGCGATACTACAAAGTAAAGCTCTATTTTTAATGATAGGAATTTAGATTTTTACTTACGGTTCATTGTATTTTTTAATGATAAAGCTGATGTTATGGAAATGACTTTTAAAAAAATCTTTGCACTTTCTCTTGTAATTGCTGTACACTTCAAAATTGCTACAACATTGTATGCACAATCTTTAAAAGGTCAGCGATTAACTGATTCTTTGCAGCATTCGCTGCTTACAGCAAAAGAAGATACCAATAAAATAAAAACACTTTACAGGCTTGCATGGGCTTATACAATTAATGATAGTGCAACAGCCTTTAATTATGCAAACAAATGCCTTAGTTTATCAAAAAAAATAAACTGGCAAAAAGGCGTTGGGCTATCATATAGTGCTATGGCTTCTGCGTTATATAATGTTTCTAATTTTAACACATCTATTCAATATTCTACAGCAGCATATAATATTTTTAAAAGCATAAACAGTAAAAAAGATATTGGCGCTGCGCTT
>JBDUEO010000499.1:0-2894 GCA_040002335.1 Parafilimonas sp.
CAAGAAATTATTTGCACGAGAATAATTTTTATGACATTGAAACACCTTTCTTAATTAAATCTACGCCTGAAGGCGCAAGAGATTTTGTTGTTCCTTCAAGAATGAATGCCGGCGAATTTTATGCATTGCCGCAAAGCCCGCAAACATTTAAACAGTTATTAATGGTAAGCGGTTACGATCGTTATTATCAAATTGTAAAATGCTTTCGCGATGAAGATTTAAGAGCAGACCGCCAGCCTGAATTTACACAGATTGATTGCGAGATGGCTTTTGTAGAACAGGAAGACATTATTAATATGTTTGAAGGGCTGGTAAAACGCATTTTTAAAGATGTAAAAGGCATTGATTATACTGAACGTGTTGAACGAATAAGTTGGGAAGATGCCATGTGGAATTATGGCAATGATAAACCTGACACAAGGTTTGAAATGAAGATCACAAACTTTAAAAAACCAGTTTCAGTTTATACAAACAAAACAACCAACAACGCTTTAATTGATAACGCAAATTTTGTTGTTTTTGATGCTGCTGAGACAGTTTTGGCTATTGGCGTTGCTAATTGCAGCGAATACACAAGAAAGCAAACCGATGAATTAACCGAATGGGTTAAACGTCCGCAAATTGGAATGAAAGGTTTGGCTTTTATAAAAGTGAATTCAGATGGAAGTTATAAAAGCAGCATTGATAAATTTTACGATACAGAAAGGTTAAAAGCAATCGCTGATGCTACGAATGCAAAAGCAGGCGATCTTATTTTAATTCTTGCCGGTAATGAAGAACGTACACGCAAAGCGATGAGCGAACTACGTTTGGAAATGGCAAAACGACTTCATAAACGTGAATTCAAATTTGGAATAAAAATATTAAATAGAAAAAGACAATTACAGTCTAATAGACCTATTTATTCTTTGGAAATAAGCTCAGAAAAAATTAAGAATAATAGAGATAAACTACTATTAATTGCTAAGAATGAAAGTTTATCCAACGCTTCAGCTTTACAATTTTTTGAATTTAAAAATGGAGACGTTATAAATTGGACTAAGACAACTCTAAATCAGAACACGGATAAATTTAAAAACATAGTCCAATTCCGAAACTATTATGTCGAAGGTGAAAAGAAACAGCGAACAGGTCACAAGTTTTTTATTTTCATTGAAGGTGAACATCAGGCATTCAAGATTATCAATAAAATTCGCAAAGAAATAGGTGAACAATTTGAATTGTCTTCAATTAAAGACTTCAAATTGCTTTGGGTATTGGATTTTCCTTTGTTTGAATATGATGAAGAAAGCAATCGCTGGGTAGCAAGGCATCACCCATTTACTTCTCCAAAACCACAGGATATTGAAGTAATGATCAATAATGATCAATTAATAAAAGATGCATCAAAATATTTGGAACATCCTTATGCAAACATAAAAGCAAATGCGTATGACATTGTTTTAAATGGAAATGAAATTGGTGGCGGCTCTATCAGAATTTATCAAAGAGAATTGCAGGAAAAAATGTTCGCAGCATTGGGTATGACGAAAGAAGAAGCGCAACATAAATTCGGATTTTTATTAGGTGCTTTTGAATACGGCGCACCGCCGCATGGTGGCATTGCTTTTGGCTTTGACCGTTTATGCGCCATACTCGGCGGCAGCGAAAGCATCAGGGATTTTATAGCATTCCCAAAAAATAATTCAGGCAGGGATGTAATGATTGATGCACCTTCAAAAATTGATGCTAAACAGTTGGAAGAATTAAATATAAAATTGGATTTGAAATAATAAATACATGAAACTTACTATTTACCGCATATTTAGTTTTTTGCTGCTGCCTGTAGCCATTATTTTCACTATCTTTTTTTTAGTATTTATACGTGCTGCTTTTGCTAACCCTGCTATGTTGTTTCCATTGTTTTTAGTTGCGTGCATTTCCATTTATAGTTTTGCCTCACTTAATTTTTTAATAAGAGGAATTGATGGAAAAAAGTTCTTGGGCAGGTCATCAAAAGAATGGCTGAAAGTAAATGCAATTGTAAGCGGAATTTTTTCAATATTAATGATAAGCCAGTGTATTGTTCTTATTATGCATCCCGAAATGCTGCAGGATTTAGCAACGCAGGCAAAACAAAATGCCGGCACAGATTTAAAGGTTAGTAATGCAGCAATTGAAAATTACCTGCGCATAACATCGTACTTTTTTCTTGTGTATGCTATCGTTTTATTTACGCATATTATTTTAAGCTTTCAGTACACCAAAATGTACAACTATCTTTTTCAAAATGAAAAACAGTAACCGGTTTAAATTTAAACATACGGCTTTTTTATTTCAGCTTTATCTAACCAATAACTTAAATTGCCAATGTTAAAAGTTTACTGCAGATTTTAGTTAAGAAGTTGATTAATCAACTATTCAATCACTTTGCAAAAAAAAATTATGTCGCTAAATTCAATAATGAAAATTTTTCAGCCTAAAGACAAAGTATTCTACTCGCTTTTTGAAGAAGTGGTAGATACAGTTGCAGAAATGAGCAACATGCTGAAAAAATTAATTATAGAAACAGAACGCGATAAACGTTTTGCTATTTTAAGCGAAATAGAAAATGCGGAGCATAAAAATGATGATACAACGCATCGCATTTATACAGAACTTGGCAGAACTTTTATAACGCCTTTTGACAGAGAAGATATTCATTATTTAGCTACCACGCTTGATGATGTGTCAGATTATATTTATGCATCGGCAAAACGAATGGCATTTTATAATATCAGCAACGATGATGAAGGCATTATAAAACTGGCAAATTTAATTGGCTTAGCTGTGCTGGAATTAAAAATTGCTGTAACCGGTTTGCGCAATATGCGCGATTTGCAGGCAATGACAACTGCATTGGTTAAAATAAACAG
>JBDUEO010000500.1:0-2894 GCA_040002335.1 Parafilimonas sp.
TTAAAAACGGAAAAATAATCTGGAGACATCCGGGAATGATTGATAAAAGCAGCTTACTAAATACTCTGATGCAAACTGCTTGATTATTCAGTTGTACATAAATACAAGCTTATTGTTTTATTATTTTTCGCACCTCAATTCCACTTTGCTTTTCTATCTTCAGCATATAAACACCTTTGGTAAGTTTGCTTAGATCAAAGCTTAATTTATTATATCCTTTATTCAGCATCCGTTCAAATGAAGCAACCGGCCTTGCGTCAACTGTGGTTACAGTTATTTTATATTTTATTGATTCAACTTCATTCACTTCAATATATAATTGGTTAATAAAAGGATTAGGCGATATACTGATTGCACTACTCACTTTTAGGTTTATAGCTGCTGCATTATTTTGTTCAAAATCCGCAGAAACAGACAATGCCTTATTACCACCATGCAAGAAAAATGAAGAAAGATGATCTGTTGTAAACTCTACATATCTCGTGGTTGAATCATAACTACCTCTTGCTGCTGGTACAATAAATATTCCTTGTTTTTTGAAGGTGGCACTACAGGCAGCATCAGTTTGCGTAACATTAATATCATCAAGAGATGAAACATTTGAACCTGGTTGGTTTATTAGTTTTGTCAATTCATCTTTTGTAAAATATAATCTTACAGTAAATGGCGTGGATGATTTTTTGGCCGGTGCAATCGTAAAGTTTCTGTCAAGATAATAATTGCCTGCGCCATCCATTCTTAAATTACCATGATTAATAAATAAAGATGGTATAAGTGTTTTTGATTGGCCATTATTGAATTTAACAGCACCAATAATTCCTAATGAATCGCTAAGCATGGGCACCCATATACCGCTATCCCTTAATTTGGTATCCATAGCTAAACCAGTCATGCAATTATGAGATGGATTATTGGCAATGCCCGGCTTCATGATGCATAAATTAAACGTTGCAGAGTTATCTATACCATAACTACTAATACGTGCATAGTATATTTTTCCTTTTTCGAAATAATAAGAAAGTATATCATTATTGGCACCATCTGTTGTATTCTTGGAGCCGCAATCAACCTTGCTTTTTGAATTGCATGATTCACTATAAAAATTCACTACGAGAGCATGGTTGACGCCGGTATATTGAACATTAGTAAAACGGAACAGCAGGTTATCATTATTGGCTTTAAATTTCACCCATACATCATCGTCGTTGCTTGAAGTTCCATCAATTGTGCCACATGATAAATCGTTAATAAATATATCCGGCGTGGCGCCTAAAGTTGTAAGTGCAGTTCCTGTACAATTATCTGAATATGCAGTAACAGGAATTTGAATTGCTTTATTGCAACTATCATTAACCGGTGGCGAATTATAACATTCAACTTTAAAAATATATTCAGAAGGAAGGCCCGCCTGCAGATCAGATTTCTCAATAATAGTATATTCAACACCTGCCTTTAAAGGGCCGAATGTTGCCGATGCATAATCATACATCACACCAATACAATTCCAGTTGTTATTGTCGCAACCTAAAGAAGATTCCTTATAAGCAAAGCCAACAGGAATGCCGTTACCACCTGCAGAAAAACAATCCAGCTTATAATAACCACTTTGCGTTGGTGTAAACTTGTGAAAGAATTCAGGACCGCTTAATATTTGTCCGCAAAAATTTGTTTTATACAATCCTGTTTTACCCCTGTAATGCTGATCAATTGTAGTACCGCATGTAAGTGTTGGAAAAGTTGAGCAATCATAATTTGTACTGAATTGCGCGGTTGCCCATTCAGAACTATCCTTTTTACTGCATTTTGATCTTACATAAAAAAAGTCAGATGTTGCTGCATCCAAACCGGGGATGTTAACGAAAGTATCTTTTGTACTGTGAACAAATTTTGGGACGGATGTATCCTTATTAAAAACACTGTATTCATAATAAGCGGCATCGTCAACTTTATTCCAGGAAGCAGTGATAGAATTAGATTGAACATTACTGAAATTTACATTCAATGGTTCAAAACAATTTACTTCTTCAACAGTAACTTCATCAAAATACAAGTACGTGTACATTTTAGGTGTAATACAATGGAAGCGTAGGTATTTAGTTGCAGTTTCATCACAAACAAAATTTATCTGACCAGTTGCATACATATCGTTATTAAATGTATTTCGCCAAACAACCTGGCCTGTTGCAGTTACATCTTTTCGACCTATAGAAACTTCCAATTTATTTGTTTGGGGAGTTTGATTTTTATAATGAAAAGAAATACTGTATTTCTTTCCACGTACCATTTTTATTGGTGTTGAAATAAGCCAGCAATCTGTTTGCAATCCATAATCACCCGTTGTTACATACATGCAACGATCGCCTTTATATGTATTAAAACCTCCGGTTAATACATCCCATATATTATTACCGTTGTTTACAATTTGCCAGCCGGTAGAATCTTCTTCAAAACCTTCATGCAACAATACTTTTTGTGCTATTGATTTTTGGGCTAACAATATTTGCATAATGATAAATACACACAACAGTTTCAAAATTTTTGTAGAATTTTTCATGTAATAAGTTTTAATCAGAAAAAAATCAGGCTTTACTTAATAAGCAATGTTTGGTTTGTATGCTGTTTTTATACAAAGAATTGCAACAAGAACACATATAAAGAAAAAACCTTTTTTGTTCTACACCAAAAGTTTTATTAACAAGAATAATTCTCGTACTATTCCACCGTTACACTCTTCGCTAAATTTCTCGGCTTATCAACATCCAGATTTTTTGCAACTCCAATATAATATGCAAGCAATTGCAATGGAATAACGCTTAACATCGGTGCAACAATTTCATCTGCAGGCGGAACAATAATTACATCATCGGATAATGATTGAGAAACTTCATCGCCTT
>JBDUEO010000501.1:0-2886 GCA_040002335.1 Parafilimonas sp.
GTATGTCATCTTCCATTGTAGTCTTCTTCATGGTAAATCCTTTCATTTTTGAAAGATCTTTTACAAAATCACTGTCAGTTGAATAAACAGGTAGATTGTTATTGGTAACCACAATATTAAGATCAGGCATATAAGGAGGAGAAAACTTTACATCCTTTTTCCTTTCTTGCGTTATGGAATAAAATGATAAGCCAAATAATCCTTTTTCTGTTGATTGCTTTATGTAGGGATATATACTTTCAAATGAGCCGGCATCTATCCAGTTGATTTGCAGCGTTACACCATATTTGTTTTTTAAATAGCCTTTTAATCCTTCCATTAGTTCATATTCAACGCCAATAATGCCTCCCTTGTTATCGCGATAAATAAATGGTTCAATATCATACCACAAAGCAGAAATACTTCCCTGCTTTTTTTCTTTCACAACCTGCCAGCTATCTGTTTTAGGAATTGATATCTGGGCTTGTGTACTAACAGTAATAAAAAGCAATATGAATAAAAATATAATTCGATTGTATGTAATATTCAAGATCAAATGGATATTTTACTAAATATATAAAAGCATACCAACATTACAGGTGGGATTAATGAATTCTGCCTCTGGCTTAACGAAATGCCGGTTCGGGTTAACGAAATTAATGTGATTAAAATGATTTTACATTTTGTATTAATCCTGATTAGTTAAAAAGTTATTAGTGCAAAATGTTTTCAATTGATTCAAGCTCTTCCTTTGAGAAATCTAAGTTTTTTAAAGATTCAAGATTGTTATTCAATTGCTCAACAGAACTTGCACCAATTAAAACACTGGTTATTCTTTTGTCTTTCAACAACCATGATAAAGCCATTTGTGCGAGTGATTGATTTCTCTGTTTTGCCAGTTCATTCAGGCTTTTAATTCGCCGCAATTTGTCTTCTGTTATTTCAGTTGATTGTAAAAATCCTGTTGATTTTGCAGCTCTTGAATCTTCAGGAATTCCTTTTAAATACCTGTCTGTTAAAAGGCCCTGTGCCAGTGGCGAAAATGCAATGCAGCCTACTCCATGATCTTCTAATACATTAAGTAATCCGTCTTCAACCCATCGCTCAAACATGGAATATTTTGGCTGATGAATTATACATGGTGTACCTAAGTTTTTTAAAATCTCAATTGATTTTTTTGCTTCTTCTTTTTTATAATTTGAAATACCAACATATAAAGCTTTGCCTTGTTTTACAATTGAATCAAGCGCCATCATTGTTTCTTCAAGTGGAGTATTAGCATCTGGCCTGTGCGAATAAAAAATGTCAACATAATTTAACCCCATTCTTTTCAGGCTTTGATCGCAGCTTGCAATTAAATATTTTCTTGAACCCCATTCGCCATAAGGCCCGGGCCACATTAAATAACCGGCTTTGGATGAAATGATGAGTTCATCGCGAAGATTGCCTGTAAAATCTTTACTTAAAATTTTTCCAAAATTCTCTTCGGCGCTTCCGGGCAACGGCCCATAATTATTGGCAAGATCAAAATGCGTGATGCCGTTATCGAACGCATGATGAATTATCTTTCTTCCGTTTTCAAAAACATCTACAGAACCGAAGTTGTGCCATAAGCCAAGTGAAATGGCTGGCAATTGTAAACCGCTTTTTCCGCAACGGTTATATTTCATGTTGCTATAACGTTCAGATGATGGTGTGTAACTCATAATTTATTTTTTAGCGCTTCATAATTTTTTAGGCTGTTTGTCCGGATAATTTTTGTAAAAAATGTAATTAATCCAAGTCACATTCATACAAAAAAATAATGTTTATAAAAGTTTTTAATGCAATAAATGATATAAGAAAACATTGTATAAAATTATTTATCAAACATAAAATTTTTTTAGCCAAATTTTTTTAAAGATGTAATTCTTATGTTTAAACAACATTCAACCGGATTTAAAGAATGATTTTTGTTGAATCGTCATCATAATTTAATTAAAAAATATGAAAGCAAAAAGTACATTGTTGGTAGTTCTGAATACACTATCATTTATTATTGCGCTGTTTGTAAACTACATCGTGCAAACGCACACGCTTACAAATATTGCAATGGCCGAAGTTTCGCATAAGTACAACACATTGTTTGCGCCGGCAGATTACGCGTTTCTCATCTGGCTTGTTATTTATATTATGTGCGCATGTTTTATAATTTATCAATGGATAATTTTAAAGAATGATGTGCATCAATACATACAAAAAACAGGAATTTGGTTTACCGCGGTTAATCTTTTAAATGCATTGTGGTGTTATTGCTGGATACATGAATGGCTTGGCTGGTGCGTAATTATTATGCTTGCATTATTAATTTGCCTTATTACATTAACCATAAGATTAAGGCTTGAGATGGATGATGAACCGGTAAAAGCAATATTTTTTGTTTGGTGGCCAATTACCTATTACCTCGGTTGGATTATTACTGCAACTGTTGCGTGCATTGCTTCGTGGCTGGTATATGCAGGTTGGTCTGCAATAAATATTTCGCCCGAAACATGGACGGTTATTATGATTGCAATTGCCTGTTTAATATATATTTTTCTTATCAGGACAAGAAATATGCGCGAAGCTGCAAGTGTGGGTATTTGGGCTTTTATTGCTATTGCTGTTCGCCAGTGGAATGATTACAGAAGTATAGCTGAGATTGCTATTATCGCTTCAATAATTTTGTTGATAGCTATATCAATTCATGCAAATAAAAATAAATATTATTCACCTTTTTTAAAAATGAAAAGAGGAGAGTGGTGATAAAAAACATAAAGCAAAGTGTTATAAAATAAAAAGAGGCTTCCGTAAAAGGAAGCCTCTTTTGTTTAAAAGGTTGGCGTAATTTATTCTTTTACAACTTTTGTGTTGTATGAAGTATGATCA
>JBDUEO010000502.1:0-2884 GCA_040002335.1 Parafilimonas sp.
GGTACGTAAATGCACCCAATCGTTATCAAATTCTATTTTCAAACCATCTTCTGTATTCAACGGATTGTTTTTATACTTGCGTTGTAAATGCGTAAAAATTTTATGTACATCAACACCATTATCCAGCTCAATTTTATTTTTACTAATGAAATAATCAGGATAGGTTTTGCGCAACTGTAAAACACTTTTGCCATATTGCGCAAGCTGCGTTAAAAACAAAGCAATACCCACCAAGGCATCTCTTCCATAATGTAATTGCGGCAAAATAATACCGCCGTTTCCTTCGCCGCCAATAACAGCATTCACCGCTTTCATTTTTGTTACCACGTTTACTTCGCCAACAGCGCTGGGAAAATATTCGCCACCATGTTTCAGCGTAACATCTTTTAGTGCGCGGGTTGATGAAAGGTTGCTTACCGTATTTCCTTTTGTTTGGCTTAAAACATAATCAGCCACTGCAACCAGCGTATATTCTTCACCAAACACACTTCCATCTTCACAAATAAAACAAAGCCGGTCAACATCAGGGTCAACCGCAATGCCAACATGGGCCTGTTGTTTTTTTACTTCATTACTAATATCGTTAAGGTTTTGCGGCAATGGCTCGGGGTTGTGTGCAAACTTTCCGTTTATTTCTTCATTCAATAAAATAATATCTTTTACACCAAGCGCTTTTAATAAAGCTGGAACAGCCAAAGCGCCGGTGCTGTTGATGCAATCAACAACGATCTTAAATTTTTTCTTTTTAATAGCAACCACATCAACTAATGGCAACTGTATAATTGCTTCAATATGTTTTTCAATTGCCGATGCATCGTGGGTAACGGTGCCGAGTTTATCAACCGTAACAAAATTGAAAGCTTCTTTCTCAGCAATATCCAGCAACAATTCACCATCTGCGGCGCTTAAAAATTCGCCCTTATTATTTAGCAGTTTTAATGCATTCCATTCTGCACCATTATGACTTGCCGTTACAATAATTCCGCCATCAGCATTATTAAATAACACAGCCATTTCAACAGTTGGCGTGGTGCTTAAATCAACATTAATAACATGTACGCCGCTGGCAATTAAAGTTGATATTACCAACTGCTGTATGTACGCACCACTAATGCGCCCATCTCTGCCAACCACAACAGAAAAATTATTTTTTTCGGCTTGTTGTTTCAGCCATGCAGCATACGCCGCAGAAAACTTTACAATGTCAACCGGGCTTAATGAAGCTGCAGGTTTTCCACCTATGGTTCCTCTCAATCCTGATATACTTTTTATTAAAGGCATTTTTACGGTTATTTGCAGTGCGCAAACATAACAGAAAAATAAAGAAACCTTTTTTTAAGTTCTGAATAATTTACGCAATTAAAATTTTATACATGCAAGGCAACGAATGGTTCAGGTTATGGTTCGGTTCTCCCTATTATGATTTACTTTATAAAAACAGGAATAGTGAAGAAGCGGCCACGCTGATTGATAAACTTACATTGTACCTGCAAATTCCTGAGCACAGTTTTATATTAGATGCAGCGTGCGGCAAAGGCAGGCACAGTATTGCTTTGGCTGCGAAAGGTTTTGATGTTATTGGAATTGATATTTGCCCACCTGCAATTATGGAAGCAAAACAATTTGAAACCGATAAACTTCATTTTTATGTGCATGATATTCGTTCGCCTTTTTATATAAATTATTTTAACTACGCCTTTAATTTTTTTACAAGTTTTGGCTATTTTAAAACCATGCGTGAACATAATGATGCAATGCGAACGATTGCACAAAGCATTAAACCAAACGGCATATTTGTTTTAGATTATTTGAATGTGCCTGTTGCAGAACAAAACCTGAAGCATACGGAAACAAAAGAAATTAATAATGTTGTATTTGATATTGAAAGGCGCAGTGATGATAAATATTTTTATAAAAGCATACACATTGATGACAAAGAAAAAAATGTAAGTGAAACGTTTACAGAAAAGGTTGAAAAATTTTCTTTAGACGATTTTACAGCCATGCTTTCTTTACAAGGTTTGCAAATACAAAAAGTTTTTGGCGATTATGATTTGAATGATTACGAAGAAAAAAAGTCTGAAAGAATGATGATCGTAGCAAAAAAAACGCTGTTTATTTAATGGGTTCAAACTGAATGGCAAATTGCTTTACCGGCATATTAAAGGCAACGCTGCTGTCTGGTTTTGCTACAAACATATTATCAGTGCCCGACTGGTAAATTTCAAAACCTTTTGTATTGCCTTTATAAGTAAGTAACGGCGCAGGAATTTTTAAAACTGAGTTATAAGGCGCAGCTTCCGGAATATTGTAATGATGAAGGAATAGTTTGTTATAAATGTTTTTATTAAAACGATGTTGGTGCAACTGTAAAGACTCCTGGGCAACTAATTGCGCTTTTACTGCAGCAGTTATCGTCAAACTAAAAAAAATAAATATTAAACACTTCATATTTTTAAGTTTTGTAAGCAAGTTAATATATTATAATTTATGAATGAAGCTTTGCACGCCTGGGATGTAAACCTGTTTTATAACATAAATACGGTATGGACAAATTCATTCCTTGATAATAATTATCCGTGGTGGCGGGATGCTTCTACATGGTACCCGGTGTATTTATTTCTATTGGTTTTTATATTGATAAATTTTGGCTGGCGCGCATGGACGTGGATCTTATTTATTGCATTGAATGTTACTATCACAGATCAGTTGAGCAGCCACATAATTAAACTGTGGATACACAGATTACGCCCTTGCGCCGACATAAATATGGCAGATAAAGTACGCATGTTAGTAAACCATTGCAGCGGCGGTTTTAGTTTTCCTTCGTCGCATGCAACCAACCATTTTGGTGCGGCCGTTTTTATATTCTGCACTTTAAAAA
>JBDUEO010000503.1:0-2882 GCA_040002335.1 Parafilimonas sp.
AATTTTTCTTGCACAGTTTATGGGCGATGAAGCGCCGTTCAATAATTTAAAAACCATTTGCGAATGGGCGAAAAGTATTGGCTTTGTTGGCGTACAAATTCCAACATGGGATGCGCGTTGTATTGATCTGCAAAAAGCTGCAGAAAGCAAAACGTATGCAGATGAATTAAAAGGAACGATCAACGAATGCGGCTTGGAGATCACAGAACTGTCAACGCATTTGCAAGGCCAACTTGTTGCCGTCCATCCGGCGTATGATGTTTTGTTTGATGGGTTTGCCCCGGAGAACTTGCGCGGTAATCCAAAAGCAAGAACAGAATGGGCTGTTCAGCAATTAAAATATGCGGCGAAAGCTTCGCAAAATTTAGGCTTGAATGCACATGGAACTTTTAGCGGCGCGTTGTTATGGCATACATTTTATCCGTGGCCGCAGCGGCCTGCTGGTTTGGTTGAAACAGGTTTTACAGAACTCGCAAATCGATGGTTGCCTATCTTAAATTATTTTGATGAATGTGGTGTTGATGTGTGTTATGAAATTCATCCCGGAGAAGATTTGCATGATGGAATTTCGTATGAAATGTTTTTAGAGAAAGTAAATAACCATGCTCGTGCTTGTTTGTTGTACGATCCATCACATTTTGTTTTGCAGTGCTTAAATTATTTGGAGTACATAGATAATTATCATGAACGCATTCGCATGTTTCATGTAAAAGATGCAGAGTTTAATCCAACAGGAAAACAAGGTGTTTATGGCGGTTATCAAAACTGGATTGATCGTGCCGGACGCTTTCGTTCTTTAGGTGACGGACAGGTTGATTTTAAATCTGTGTTCAGTAAACTATCTCAATATAATTTTAAAGGCTGGGCGGTGATGGAATGGGAATGTGCAATAAAACACCCGATTGATGGCGCAACAGAAGGCGCGAAATTTATTAAAAATCACATCATTCATGTAACAGACAAAGCCTTTGATGACTTTGCATCCGCCGGTGCAGATGAAAATTTAAACAGGTTGGTATTAGGATTGCAGTGATATAAGCAAACAAAACTTATACAATGAAATTTTATCTTACAGCTATTGCATTTATTTTACTGGCATCCTGTAAATCCGGTGCGGGAAAAGTAGCGGCAAGCGATAGTGCGAATGCTACTGAGGCTATAATAAATGCCGGTGGTACAAGTATAGATACGGCACAAAATATATCGGGCAGCCAGCTAATAGCAGCGAATGATTGCCTTACCTGTCATAAAGTAAATGAAAAAAGTTTTGGCCCGTCATATAAACAAATTGCGGATAAATATGAACTGAACCAGGGTAATGTTGAAAATCTTGCAGACAGAATAATTAAAGGTGGAAAAGGTTTGTGGGGACAAAACGCAATGACGCCGCATCCCAGCTTACCCGTGCCGCAAGCAGAAAAAATGGCGAGTTATATTTTGTCTTTAAGAACTACCTCAGATACAACAAAATAATTTGTAGTTCACAAGATGTTATAAATTTGCAAACACATTTTATCACTTAAAATATTTACAACTTGAAAAAGTATTTAGCAGTTGCAGCAGCGTTTGCAATTATGGCGGCCTGTAACAGCAATTCAGGAAACAGCGGAAATTCAGATTCTTCTGTAAACACAACAGATACAAAAAGCGCAGACATTTCAAGTAATCCTGATTATCAAAAAGGATTACAGCTTGTTGCTGCAAACGATTGTCTCACCTGTCATAAAATTGATGAAAAACTTGTAGGACCTTCTTACCGCGATGTCGCGAATAAATATGCCGGTTCAGATACAGCGCTTAATTATCTTTCACACAGAATTATTCATGGTGTTGGCGTCAACGATCAGCACGATTGGGCTGAACAAACAAATAACGCAATCATGACACCGCATTTGGCAGTATCTGAAGCAGATGCAGATCAAATGGTAAAATATATTTTATTATTAAGCAATAAATAAACATGAAAACTTTCCTCGTAACTATTACTGCATCTTTAATTTTTGTTGCGTGCAACTCATCTGCAACAAATAATAATTCAAGTGATTCAACTGCTGTTGCTGATACAACTAACATGAATGCATCAACAACAAATGCCGATACCGGATGGATTAATTTGTTTGATGGATCAACATTAAACGGATGGCACACGTTCGGCGAAACATCTGCAAGCCAAAAGTGGAGTGCCGACAGCAATACTATTTATTTTAATGCATCTGCCAAAGGCGATGATGGCGATTTGGTAACCAATGACAGCTTTGCAAATTTTGATTTAAAACTGGATTGGAAAATTGCAAAAGGCGGCAACAGTGGTATTTTATTTTATGTGCAGGACGATAAGTCAAAGTATGAAGACACTTACAAAACAGGGCCTGAAATGCAGGTATTGGATGACCAGCGTAATGAAGATAATAAAACGCCATCGCACCATGCAGGAAGTTTGTATGATATGATACAGGCAACGCCGGGTGCTGTAAAACCTGCCGAACAATGGAATGCAGTTGAAATTGTCAGCAACAACGGCAAACTTGATTTTTATTTAAATGGTGTACACGTAGTAAATACTACAATATGGGATGATGGCTGGAAAAAAATGATCGCAAACAGCAAGTTTAAACAATGGCCAGCTTTCGGAACTTTTAAAACGGGGCACATTGCGTTGCAGGATCATGGGTTTAATGTGTGGTTTAGAAACATCATGATAAAAAAATTATAACAGTACTTATATAATTTAAAAAATCCCGGAGTTTTCCGGGATTTTTTTTTTATTTATTGAGCAGCTTTATCAACCAATGCTTTCAAAGCTTTATACCTTTCATTCCTTCCATCAGTTTTTATATACATCGACATCAGAAAAGCGCAGTATTGGTTTTGATTATCTACCA
>JBDUEO010000504.1:0-2880 GCA_040002335.1 Parafilimonas sp.
GCTTTAGCACTCTGTAAATTTCCTTTATAACAGCATCTTTGTTTGGAACAAGGTTTAGTACGCAATTGCTTACAATCACATCTGCTGTATTTGCAGTAACGGGCATCTTTTCTATATCTCCCTGCCTGAACTCCACATTATGAAAGCCTCTCACTTCCGCATTTTGTCTTGCTCTTTCAATCATAGCGGGTGTAAAATCAATGCCGATAACTTTACCTGTTTCACCCGTTTCGTGTCTTGCAATAAATGCGTCATTGCCTGCGCCGCTTCCTAAATCAATCACAACATCTCCTTGTTTTATTTTTGCAAATTGAGTTGGCAATCCGCAACCTAAACCTAAATCGGCATCAGCATTATAGCCTTCCAATTGCGTATAATCATCGCTCATAATGTTATACACTTCTGTGGTGCAGCAGCCGGAACCGCAGCAGGAGGTTTGATTTGTTTCTTTATCCTGCAAGGCAATCTCTGAATATTTTTGCCTTACCAAGTCTTTTAGATCGTTTTGAGTTTCCATTGTTTTATAGTTTTAAAATTATCGGTATATTACGATTAGTTAAATAAAAAATTCAGCAACACTTGCTGCCTTGTTTGTATGCTTCAAATAATTGATTAATCTTATCCTGTGCGGTTTTCCATTCTTTTTCATCAATACAATAACAAACTTTAGCGCCTTCAATTTCGCCTTTTATTAAACCCGAATCTTTTAACTCTTTTAAATGTTGCGACACTGTACTTTGAGAGAGCGGCAATTCCTCAACAATATCGCCGCACATGCAGGATTGTTTTTTAGAAAGAAATTGCAGAATGGCGATACGTGCAGGATGCGCCAATGCTTTTGCATATTTTGAAATACGATTATGCTTTACTGAAAACTCTTCATGTTTACCTGCACCCATTAAAATATATTTATCGCAATATTACGATAGATATATTTTAATAAATTATTTTAAGCTATTTATTTTTTATATTTACGTTCAACAGGTGCTACATTTTTTCTTTTACACCTGTTTTAATCAAACTTCTCATGCTCCTCAAATAATTCCATTGCCTGCGCATTTACAGTGCTTGCAGCATGTGCACGAAAAAGGGTAGCTGATAACAAACCCGTTATAAAACCAATTATTGTAAATATCAAACGGTATAATTAAACGCTCTGTTTTTAAA
Source organism: Parafilimonas sp. (assembly GCA_040002335.1). GTDB lineage: Bacteria > Bacteroidota > Bacteroidia > Chitinophagales > Chitinophagaceae > Parafilimonas. Next base: position 1,168 of record JBDUEO010000504.1, read on the forward strand.
GAACATCAGCGAAACTGCATAGCTGCTGCCACCAATAATAATATGATTGGAAAGTGAACAATAAGGGGATGATAATTAGGAAAATCCTGTACCGGCGGCGGCACATTATCCTGCGCTTGCAAAATGCCTGATGTGATAATCAAAACTAATGCTAATGTGATCTTTCTTAATTCAGAATTTATTAATAAACTAAACTTATTCCTGCGCCCCAGCCATAATCACTATCATAACTGCCGGTTAAAGCAAGGTTCTTTGCAACAACATATTTTGCGCCAAACATGTATTCTTTATCGGTGTTCCAGGCAACACTAAACCGGGCACGGCGGCTTAGCGCCAGGTCATTGCGCATTAACTTCAAACGAAAATGGCCTGTGTTATCCACCCTGCCTTCCGCCATAATAAACAAAGGCAGCAGGTAAGTAACCCCTACAGTAGCAACATTTTCATCCCTTATTAATTTTTTTCCATTTTTTATTTCGCCTGTTTCTTCGCGGCGGTTATACACGCCAACAAAACCGGTTAAAAACTGCCGGTTATCTAAAAACCTTTTAAACATGGTTTCGTTTTCATACAGGTTTTTATAGTTCCATTTAAATTCTTCATTCACTTCCCACTTTGTACCGGCAATGGTGAAATTGGTAAAATTTCCCTGTGACTGAAAAGAAGAAGCGCCCCATAAAAATGTATGCCTGCCATGATCGTTCGTAAAATTTTTATACAATTGAGGATCTTGTTTTTGTACATCGGGCAATGTACTATCATAATGAAAAACCCTTGCCATTCCTGACAGCATGTGATACAATGTATGGCAATGAAAAAACCAGTCTTTCTCTTCATCAGCCGCAAAATCAATCGTATCTGTTTGCATTGGAGGCAGATTGAATGTGTGTTTCAGTGGCTCATCATCCAGCGAATTACTGTTGTTGCTTAAACGAAAGAAATGCCCGTGCAAATGCAGCGGATGTTCCATCATAGTATTGTTATGAAATATTACGCGTACATGCTCGCCTTTCTTTATTAAAATTTTATCTGCATCTGAAAGCGTGGTGTTATTAAACGACCAAACGTACCGCAGCATATTGCCGGTTGCAGTAAGGTTAATTATCCTGTCCGGCTTCCCTTGCGGTGTTGGTATTGCAGCATCATTATTAGCGGCCTTTAGCATGTCATAAGAAAGCACAACATCATTACCATTGTCTGGCGGATAATCAAAGCCATACATTTTCATGTTGCCCATATTCATGCCGTCCATTTTCATATTATCCATGCCGCTGTTATTTTGCATGTTCATGTTGTGCATTGAACTATCGTTCATCATACTCATATCATCCATTTTCATATTGTTCATTGATGAATCATGCATATCTATATTATGTACTTCAACATTTGTCATAGGTGTTTTGCTTGCGCCCATCGTCATGTTCATGGATGACATCATGCCGTTCATGTGTTGCATTATTTTAAAGTAATCAACCTTTGGAATTGTTGGCGCAGGCACAAGATTGCCTTCACCAAAAAATGCAGATGTATAACCTGAAATATCCTGCGAGGTTGCCCTTAATTCATATTTATTATTAGCTGGAATATGAATGATAACATCATACGTTTCTGCGGTAGCAATTAAAAATTTATCAACGTTTACCGGCTGCACATCCTGCCCGTCGGCAGCAACAACCTGCATTTTTCCGCCTGCATATTGCACCCAGAAATAAG
>JBDUEO010000505.1:0-2872 GCA_040002335.1 Parafilimonas sp.
TATTATGATCTACCGCAAGGTTTACATCTTCAAAAATTGGAGCACATTCAAATTGCGAAGGAGCAACTTCGTTGTGCCTTGTACGTAAAGGAATACCAAGTTTGTAAGCCTCTTCTTCAAAATCACGCATAAAAGCATATACTCTTTCAGGAATAGAACCGAAATAATGATCTTCTAATTGCTGGCCTTTTGCAGGTGAAGCGCCAAATACTGTTCTTCCGGTTAACACCAAATCCGGCCTTGCATTAGCGAGCCCTTCATCAATTACAAAATATTCCTGTTCCCAACCTAAGGTTGCAGTAACGCGTGATATGTTTTTATCAAAGAAATTACAAACTTCAACGGCAGATTTATTCATTGCTTCAAGTGCTTTAAGCAACGGCGCCTTATAATCGAGCGATTCGCCTGTATAAGAAACGAAAATGGTTGGAATGCAAAGAGTTTTGCCTGCGCCTATTTCCATAATAAATGGAGGAGAGGATGGATCCCATGCTGTATAACCACGCGCTTCAAAAGTTGCTCTTAACCCACCGCTTGGAAATGATGACGCATCAGGCTCCTGTTGAATAAGTGCCGCCCCATCAAATTCTTCTATCGCTGTTCCATCACCTTTTAAAGTAAAAAATGAATCATGTTTTTCGGCAGTAGTTCCGGTTAATGGCTGAAACCAGTGCGTAAAGTGCGTAACACCTTTCGCTTCTGCCCATGACCGGATTCCGGTTGCAATTTGGTTAGCTACAGAGCGATCTATTTTCTTTGCTTCTTTAATACTACCTGTAAGGCTTTTGTAAGCTTCTCCACTTAAAAACTCACGGGCGGTTTTTTGAGTAAAAACGTTTTCGCCAAAAATTGCAGTAATCTTGGTAGAAGTTTTTGTGGGAAGGTTTGTTGTATCCACATTTAAATTACCTATTGCCTGAAAGCGTAAAGACATGTTTTTAAAATTTTAGTTTTGCAGCAAAGCAAACAAATTTTTTAAACATTCAGGCAATTTTTATAATATAACCTAATTTTATTAAACTTTATGTGGACGAATGGTGAATTACTAATTCATTAGTGTTGGATTTTATTATATATATTAAATAATAATAAGTTTATTTAAAATCTTTTTTTCGGAATTTTTTATAATCCAAACACACCAGCATTTATCAACTGTAATGCCTTTTGTTTATAATTTGATGGTATAAGAAGTGATATATTATGATGGCTTCCGCCATAGCTAACCATCCTTACAGGAATTTGATCTATTGAGTTAAATAATTTTTTTAATATATCATCTGACTGTGCAATTTCATTACCTACAATTGAAACGATAGTTTGATCGGTGTCGGTTTCCACAGTTCCTAAAGGTTCTAATTCTTTTACTATGTTTTGAAGATTGGTGGAATCGTCTATTGTAACTGAAACGGCAACTTCTGAAGTTGTAATCATGTCAATAGACGTTTTATATTTCTCAAAAACTTCAAATACTTTTCGTAAGAATCCATAAGCTAAAAGCATTCTGCTGCTTTTTATTTTTATAGCGATGATGCCATCTTTTGCAGCAACCGCTTTAACACCAACACTCATTGCAGCCTGGTTAATAGTTGTACCGGCTGCATCGGGCTGCATCGTATTTAATAATTTTACAGGTATATTATACGAGCGTGCCGGCCAAATACATGCCGGATGCAAGATCTTTGCACCAAAATAAGCCAGCTCTGCAGCCTCATCAAAACTCAAATATTCAACCGGAACTGTTGTTTCTACCATGCGCGGATCATTATTATGTAAGCCACTTATGTCCGTCCATATTTCGCAAACTTCTGCCTGTAAAGCAGCAGCAATAAGCGAAGCAGTATAATCACTTCCGCCACGTTTTAAATTATCGACTTCGCCTTTTGCGTTGCGGCATATATAACCCTGCGTTATAAAAAGTTTTTGGTTGTTATGCTGTTGTAATAACTGGCTTAGTTTTACTTTAATACTTCCTATTTGTGGTTCTCCGCTTGCATCAATGCTCATAAATTCCAAGGCAGGCAATAACACATGGCTGATATTTTTTTCTTCAAGAAAAACACAAAACAACTTTGTACTTAGCAATTCGCCCTGTGCAAGAATATCTTTATTTAAAGCTTCGCTAAAAGATATTTTAAGAATGATATTCAGAAACTCAAAATGTTCTGAAAGAATTGTATTCGCCTGCTGTCTTGCTTTTTCAGTTTCAACAAGTATCTCAACAAAATTTCTGTATTGATTTTCTAATTCACTAATTTTCTGTTTCGCTTCAATGCGATAGCCTTCTGCAATTGCAGTACTAATGTTAACCAGCGCATTTGTAGTGCCGCTAAGTGCGCTTAGCACAACAACTTTTGCAGCATCATCAGCATTAATTAATTGCAGCACCTGGTTCATACGCTGTGGCGTTCCCACACTGGTGCCACCAAATTTCATTACTTTCATAAAATTGTATCCTTATAATAAATCAGTTAATAAATTTTAGAAGGGGCGCAAAAATACTGTAATCTGTTAAAGCAATTTGTTTTGTATTTGTTCGTAGCCTTCATCAATTAATAAAATATTTCCATCGGCTGCAGCAGTTGCCAGTTCATCGCAACGGTTGTTGTAAAAGTTTTCAGCATGGCCTTTCACCCAAATAAATTTTATTGAAAAATTTTTAGCAAGATGATAATATTCAGTCCATAGATCTTTATTTTTTTTGCCACCTTTAAAATCTGTGCGCATCCAGTTATCCAGCCATTTTTTTTCAACTGAGTTTAATACATATTGGCTATCAGTATAAATTGTAACTGGAACGTTTTGTAATTTCAAAGCTTTTAGCGCAGTAATAACCGCCATTAGTTCCATCCTGTTATTTGTAGTTAAACGATAG
>JBDUEO010000506.1:0-2871 GCA_040002335.1 Parafilimonas sp.
CGCAACGGAAAGATATAAAAGTGCTGGGCCGTTCTGCGTTGGGCGCATTGTATGCTGGCATCAATGGCATGTGGCGCGCTAATTATGCAACCGAGCATGATGCATTAGTTGCGCGCAAACTTGCGTACGTTATGTGTGGCGGCGATCTTAGCGAACAAGCTTTGGTGAGCGAACAATATTTGCTTGATCTTGAACGCGAAGCTTTTTTAAGTTTAAGCGGACAAAGAAAAACACTGGAAAGAATAGAAGCTGTAATTAAAAACGGAAGGCCGGTTAGAAATTAATTTTTTTATGTTACCGGCAGTTGAGTTTCATGGCATCACGGTTGTGTCACTCCCTTTTACTGTATTAATTCTGTTCAGCAAGAAGTTCAATTAAATTATATTTTTTTTGCATTAGAAAAAGAGAACTGGATGTTTAATAAAGATGGCAAAGTTGCTTATATGAGCCAGTTTTCGGCAAAACCTAATGCGCCTAAAAGAAAATAATTTCAGATACTTGTAATTAGTGGCTGAAAAAACAGGATTAATCTTTCAACAGAAAGTTAATCCTTTTTTATATGATGAATAATAAATCAAATTACCGTTTCCTTCACAGCATTGAAATTACTTTGCATCTTTGTAATCAATGTATCATTTGATAAAGAGATTTTGGTTTATTTTTTTAATGATGTTTTTTTGTGCTTTTGCTCAGGCACAAACTTATCCGCCTGATAACACCAATAATAATTACGGAAATAATTATAGTGACTCTCTGCCAAGCGGATACGAATATGACAGCCATGGAAACCCGGTAAGAAAAGACACTTCTAACGAAACTTTGCAACACCGCGATAAATACGAAGATTCAATTACCATTTCTTTTCATTACTGGGATTCAACACGCGCTAATAAAATTGATTCATCTATCAACGATTTTTATTCAAGGTATCCTGTGCCGTGGACTTATTACGATTTAGGCAATTTTGGAAGTGCTGCCAAATCTTTTATTTTTCAGCCCAATATGCAACCCGGTTTCGATGCCGGTTTTCATGCCTATGATATTTATAAATACACGCTGGAAAACACTAAGTTTTTTCAAACAACGAGGCCTTATTCTGAAACTATTTATTTGCTTGGCAGCAGAGGTGAGCAAATGATTAACCTGTTTCATACACAAAACCGCAAAAGCAATTTAAATTTTGGTTTAGATTTTAAAGTCATCAGTTCTCCGGGCGCATATAAAAACCAAAGCACCAATACAAGTAATGGCCGAATTAATGTTTTCTTTCAAAGCAGGAATAAGCGCTATATTAATAATTTTATTTTTATTACCAATAAGGTACTTTCTTCAGAAAACGGAGGGTTGCAACCCAATCAAAACCTTGATAGCCTTTCATTTAATAATCCTTTTGGCGCGTCAACAAAACTGGGTAATAATCTTGTAACATACAGAAGCATTTTTGGTTCAACCATTGCTGCAGGCACACAATATAAAGAGCTAAAAGTGGTAATGCGCCAGAGTTATGATTTCGGGCAAAAAGATTCGGTGGTTACAGATTCTGTTACGTATAAATTATTTTATCCGCGTATAAGGTTACAGCACACGCTTGAGTTTTCAAGCAACAGTTATGAGTACCATAATTTTTTGCCTGCAGATTCTGATTACTACAAGTATTTGCAATATGCAGTTTCAAGCGGCACAGATACTATCAGGTTTAATGATACCTGGCAAAACATAACCAACGATTTTGCGATCATTTCTTATCCGCAAAAAAATAATCTTAATCAATTTTTAAAATTAAATACCGGGCTTGAATTAATTAAAGGTGAATCAGAACCTTTTAGTACAGATTATAATAACGTGTATGTTGGTGCAGAATATCGCAACCGAACGCGCAACCAGTTGTATGATGTGGAAGCTTCAGGCAAATTATATGTAACCGGGCATTACGCCGGCGATTATGCAGCTTATATAAGTTTAAGGCGTTCGTTGCGCAAAAACTTAGGTTCACTGCAACTCGGTTTTCAGAATTTAAACCGTACACCATCTTTTGTGGAGAGCGAGTATGTAGATTCAGCCGGTTTACGGCAGGCGAAAACTGCGTTTCCCGCTTTGCCTGTGGGCAATTTTAATAAAGAAAATATTGCAAAAGTTTTTGCTGTTATAAATGTACCACCTGCAGGTTTTCAATTAACCGGCGAGTATTATCTTATTACAAACTATACATATTTTAACAGCCTTTACACATCAACGCAATCATCTTCATTATTTAATGTATTGCATATTGCTGCAGAAAAAAAGCTGGCTGTTACTAAACATTTAAACTGGTATCTTGAAGGAAACCTGCAACAAACTACAGGCAATCCGCCGGTGAATGTTCCTTTAATTCTTGCACGAAGCAGGTTTGCTTTTGAAGGTAATTATTTTAAAAACCTTTTTTTATCAACCGGGCTTGAAGTAATATACAACACACCTTATAAACCAGATGAATATTCGCCGTTGAACGGACAATTTTTTTTCCAGGATACGGGTAAAATTGCTAACCGGCCTACGGTAAATTTGTATTTTAATTTTCGTATAAAAAGCTTTAAAGGTTTTGTGCGTGTAGAAAACCTGAACACTGTAAATCTTGCAAACGGATTTGCATTTACGCATTATAATTATTCAGCGCCGGGCTACCCAACAAGAGGTTTTTGGTTTCGTCTTGGTATATGGTGGAGCTTTGTGAACTAAAGTATTTATATTGAAAGAATCATTTTATTTTATTTACAATTTCCAAATCACCCAGCGATAAAGATTCCCACCATTCATCTGTAACATCTTCCAGCCTATACTCTGTATCAATATCGTAATCGCCGTTTTTATCAATCTGGTAAAAACAATTATTCA
>JBDUEO010000507.1:0-2859 GCA_040002335.1 Parafilimonas sp.
AGGCTGGTAAAAGTGAACGGCCTTCGTTCTTCTTTCCATTCCGGAAGATTGATAACAATATCTGTGGCTTGCCCGGGTTTATATTTATAAGAATCAGGTTTACTAACTTTGAATCGCTTCACATTATGTGTTATATATTCTGTTTCCAGGATTTTTACAATGTGCTCTTCGTTTGGGTACGCTTCCATAATATAATTTTTAAGTTTTTTTTTCTGATGCTTAAAATAATTTATTAAAATTTTAATATACAACTTATGATCGGTTGTACTTATTTTTCTTCAAGAAGTTTAACCGGAATTATAAATAATGGTGTTCTTGTGTGATGCAAAACATTTTCTGCGACACTTCCCAGCAATACCTTATCAAGACCTTTGCGGCTGTGAGTTCCCATTACTATTATATCTGCATTTAGTTCTTCTGCCGTTTGTCGTATGTTTTCTGCATAGTCTCCTTCTTTCACAATTGTTTTAATTAAATTATCACCAAGTATCTGCTTTACATTATCAAGATATTCCTCTGCAATTCTTTTTAACTCCTGAACCGTATCTGTTTGAACTGCATCTATGCTGCTAAAACTATCAAAACCTAATATCGGCGAGTAATTGAGAGAAGAATAGTATGTTGAGTCGGAGGTTACATGCAACAAAATAGTTTCTGCTTGTAAAGCCTGCGCCAATTCATAACCGCTTTCAGCTATATTTTGAGCATCGGCGTTGTGGTCAAGAGCGATTAATATTTTTTTCATTTTCTATAATTTAATGGGTATTCAAAATCTCTTTTTTGCAACACAGATTTAACGGTAAGCAATTCTTTCGTCAGGCTTTGCCGCGTCACTTTAATAGCCTTTGAATAATTGCATTATAAAGAATTTCATCTTCCAAATGAAAATGTTTACTAAGGTCATTTTCAAGCTCTTTCATCTTTTCAAATAAAGATATATAGTGCCAGGAAGCGTCACAGGGAATTTGATAATCGTTGGTTATCTCTCTAAAAACTTTCAGATAATTAAGCGTTTTTTTATGTTCAGCTAACTGCAACGTTATTTGTTGTTTTAAACCTTGCAAAGCCACAGCGTTGCTGTTAGTTTTTTTATCTTTTATTGCTTCACTGATACCAGGAAAAATATATTCTTCTTCCTTTATCATTTGATTCAGTAAATCCTGGAAAAAGCAGAAGGCTACTTCAATAAATTTTTTTAATTCTGGATGCTGGTAACTATGCCGGTATGTTACTTTTTGTATAAGGTTATAAATAATAATTGTATTTCTTTTTGCAAAACTGTGATGCGTTTTAATAATGTAATCAATAAGAAATGCAGTATCATGCCTGCTAAATGTTGCATCATAACTTTCAGTAAGAAAGTTGTTTTTCATCTCAATATCATTAATATCAACCGGTATTAAAGCTGTTGCAGCAACATGCATTTCATTATCAACTGTAACTTGCATTTTAATTAGCGATGTTGTACTCATAAAAAATATTTTCAGAGGTTTAAAAGAACATGTTTCAATTGTCCTGACTTTTTAGCCTGCAATCAAACAAGATTTAATTTTGCAAAATTATCTTCCGGCTATTAGTTTGGCATTAACGAAATATTAGAATGTGATTAGAAAAGTGTTCATTTAACCTCACTAAAATGATAAGAAGTAAATTGCTTAGCTAAAACGATATTCACATTTATGGAGAGAAAAATATTAATTGTTGAAGACGAAAAAAAAATTGCAGATACGCTTAAGTTTGGGCTTGATGAAATTGGCTTTAACGTAGAAGTTGCATATGATGGCAAATTAGGGTATCATTTATTTAGCGCTAAGGATTTTGATCTTGTTATTCTCGACATAAATCTTCCCGGCATGAATGGTTATGACCTGTGCAAAGTTATCCGTTCGAAAAACCAACAGATCCCGGTGCTTATGCTTACTTCCATGGGCGCACTTAATGATAAAATTGAAGGTTACGAATCGGGCGCCGATGATTATATGGTTAAGCCATTTGAATTTAAAGAGCTTTTGTTGAAAATAAGAGTGCTGCTTAAACGTACCATAAACCAAAGTTTACCTGTTGGGAATTTTTTGAAAGCGGCCGATCTTGAAATGAATCTTGACAGCAAAGAAGTAAAAAGAAATGGCAGCACCATCAACCTGACCGCAAAAGAATTTCAATTGCTTGAATACCTGCTTCGCAATAAAAACAGGGTTGTTTCGAGAGTTGATATCGCGATTAATGTGTGGGATGTTGACTTTGAAACCAATACCAATGTTATTGATGTTTACATAAGTTATCTCCGCAACAAAGTGGACAAAAATTTTGAACAAAAATTAATACAAACCCATGTGGGCATGGGATATATTTTAAGAGACCATTGATGCATGTAAGAATTAAAATAACGTTATGGTTTACGCTTATAACAAGTGTGTTGCTCGCATTTTTTTGTGGCTTTATCTATTATTTTTTTTACAACATCAGGTTAGAAAATATGAAAGCACATTTAACTAATCATGTTGCAACTACAGCAAATATGCTTAATAATCCCAGGGCGTTTGATGCATTGCTGATGAAGGAAATAGATTCGATAAACGTTGTACCCATGAAAAACAAAACGATACAGGTTTATGGTTCAGGCAATGAAAAAATATATGAAAATAGTGACACGCCAAATGATACTATACATATTACCAACGATATATTGAATAGAACAAGAGCAGATAATAAATATTTTTTTACTGTTGGAAATCGGGAAGCCATAGCCTGTTACGATACTAAAAACAGTAACCGGCCGGTTATACTTGCTGCAGCTTTTGATGAAGAAGGAAAAAGAAACCTTAAACATCTTGAAATTATTTTGCTTATCACTTTCGT
>JBDUEO010000508.1:0-2859 GCA_040002335.1 Parafilimonas sp.
AAAGATAGTTTAACGTGGGGCGAATACATAAAAACAAGCGCAAATAAAAAAAGCCTCAATCCCTAAAACTTTGGGCAGAAAGAGAAATTTGAAACAGTTTCATTAATAATAATAGCCTGAATAATTCAGCAATTTTTTAAACATAAAAAATTTCCTTCAGGGTTTGTAAAACTTCCCTTTAGGGCACGGGGGTTATATGTCACATTTAAGCTATAAACATTTTACACTTGGCATTGAAGAAGAATACATGGTGGTTGATCCGCAAACACGCGAATTAAAAAGCCATGAGCAGAAAATTGTAAGCGAAGGCCAAAAGATAATTAAGGATAAAGTAAAGGCAGAAATGCACCAGGCCGTAGTGGAGGTGGGAACAGATATTTGCCAGGATATTGATGAAGCCTATCGAGATGTTTCAACTTTAAGAACAACCATTTCTCAAATAGCAGAAAGCCTTGGTTTTTGGATGGGTGCATCGGGAACACATCCTTTCAGCCATTGGGAAAGGCAGTTGATTACCGATCACGCCCGTTATAATCAACTTGTAAACGAATTGCAGGAAGCAGCGAGAAGTAACTTGATCTTTGGGCTGCATGTACATGTTGGAATGGAAGACAGGCGAATGGCCATTCATCTTGCAAACTCTGCGCGGTATTTTTTGCCGCATGTTTATGCATTAAGTACAAACTCTCCGTTTTGGGAAGGCAGGCAAACAGGGTATAAATCTTTTCGTACAAAGGTGTTTGATAAATTTCCGCGTACAGGAATCCCTGATTTTTTTGAAAGTATTGAAGCTTATGATAACTATGTAAACCTGCTCATAAAAACAAATTGCATTGATAACGCAAAAAAGATCTGGTGGGATTTAAGAGTGCATCCTTTTTTTAATACCGTAGAGTTTAGAATTTGCGATGTGCCGATGACGATTAATGAAACTATTGCTATTGCTGCATTGTTTCAGGCAATTTGTGCAAAATTGTATAAGCTGCGTGCGCAAAATTTAAATTTTATGATTTATCCACGCGCTTTGGTAAATGAAAATAAATGGCGCGCAGGCAGGTATGGTATTGATGGCAGCCTTATTGATTTTGGTAAAGAAGCTGAAGTAAATACACGGGTTTTAATTTATGAACTGTTAGATTTTGTAGATGATGTTGTAGATGACTTAGGCAGCCGCAATGCAATAAATTATGTTCATAAAATTTTAGAAAATGGTACCGGTGCAGACAGGCAAATTGCTGTGTATAATCAAAATCAGAGCTATAAAGATGTAGTTGATTATATTCATTCGCAATATTTGGCAGTTTAATTTATAGAACAAGAAGCGCACAGAGCCAATAAGAACACAGGGAAATGTTCTTATTGGCTCTTTTTTTATGCGTTTATAGAGCAATTTTTTTTACAGCTTATTTTAATAAAATCAATTGTTTTGAATCAATCAGTCTTCCATTTGCATATAACGAATATTGGTAAGTGCCCATAGCAAGCATAGATGCATCAACAGTTATCATTCCTTTACCATTGCCTGAAATGTTTATTTGTTTTAATGCTTTGCCATTTTTATCAGTAATAATTATTTGCGCTGAATTATATTTTTGAGGTAAAGTATAATTAATGGTTGTTGAATTATTAAATGGATTAGGAATGTTTTGTTCAAGCAATGCGGAAGACAAAACAATTGACTGGTTATCTACATTCATCATTGCTTCAAGTTTGGCAAGCCTTAATTTAAAATCTTCTATAACGTTATCTTTTTCATCATTCTTTTTAGAAAGCTCCTGCACTGCTTTTACCAGTGGCACTACAAAATCGGCATAACGCAATCCATACAAATCTTTATCGTTCTTTGCAGCATCTACACCACTAAAATTGTAGTTTAATTCTTTAGCAATTTTTTCTACATCCTGCGCAACAAATCCTGAATAAATAATTTTTTCCTTATCCAGTCTTGCTGTTATTTCTTCCTGTAATGGCTGAATGGTTTTGCCATCTTTATCTTTTATAGCAGGTCTTTGAATAATTCTGTCTGCTGCATCCAAATCAAGATTATATGTTACCGGCTGAAGTTTATTTATGAATGAAAGACCCGGTACATTTTGTTTTATATTTTTCTTTACCCTGCCATCTGAAATATTGCTCCAGTTTGTATACCCTCCAATACTTGTAATGCTGCCATCGCCAATTCGAACTGTATAAGAGCTGGAAACATAAGTGGCATAACCTATTGCAGTAGCATTAATGATAGAAGCGGCCGCATTAGTATAACCGCCTATGTAGGTATTGTAATTTCCTGTTTTTGCTGTACCACCGCCGTAACCTGCATTAATACCAAGACAAACATTATAATTTCCAAGTGTAAAATCGCGGCCTGCACTTGTGCCAACAAAAGTATTTTGTGCACCGCTCATTTTGTTACCTGCAAAACTGCCAATAGTAACATTATATGGAGATTTGGTATTAGAGACACCTGCATTATAACCAACGGCCGTATTTTCATAACCGGCGCCATTAAAATTAAGTGCGTTATAACCTATAGCAGTGTTGCCATTGCCGCTGTTATACTGAAGCGTGAAAGCTCCGCTCGACGTATTGTATGAACCTGTTTTATTGTTGTAAAGCGTAAAATAACCGGAACCTGAATTATAAGAACCGGAAACGTTAGCATACATTGAACCACTTCCTGTACTTGTATTAAACGATCCGGTATTGTTTGCCAACAATGCGCTAAGCCCAACCGCTGTGTTGCCTGATCCGCCGATTGAAGAAGCAAGAAACCTTGCGCCATTTAAATAAATGTATCCATCTAAATAAATATCTTTCCATGATTTACCTGATGACCCGATATTTTTATTGTTATCGGTT
>JBDUEO010000509.1:0-2857 GCA_040002335.1 Parafilimonas sp.
GCATGTTTTAATGCAACACGGCATTATTGAAGACCTTTATGGGCCACATTGGTTTCTAATTGCGGTGAGCGTTGGTATTTCTTTAATTGGTGTTGTACTGTGGGGTACACTTTCGGGTTCTATGTTGCCTATTGTACTTAAAAGGCTTGGTGCCGATCCTGCAGTTTCTTCAGCACCATTTGTTGCCACACTTGTAGATGTAACCGGAATTGTTATTTACTTTTCCATTACTTATTTCTTCCTTCAGGGAATTCTTTTATAATATTATTTTTTTACAAACCTAAGCGTAAAAGAAAACGTACTGCCTTTACCTACTTCACTTTCAATATACATTTCTCCGTTGTTGCGTTCTATATAATCTTTGGCAATTATAAGCCCAAGACCAGATCCTTTTTCACCTTTTGTGCCATAAGATGATTCGTAATTTAATTTACTGTTTAATCTCTCTATTGTTTCTTTTTTCAACCCAACACCTGTATCTGTTACGCTTATTTTCAACATCTGATTATCTACTGTTGTTGAAACAGTAATTTTTGAGTTTGGATTTGAGAACTTAATAGCATTAGAAATAAAATTTCTTAGCACAATAGCAAGCATATCCGGGTCTGCATAAGTTTTACAGGCACTGCATAATTGTGTTTCAATCACTATATTTTTTTCTTCTGCAACCTGTTTAAGATTATCTATAACTTTTATAATTTCTATATCCGTATCTAAAGCAGCGGGCTTACATATAGTACTTTTTAATTGTCCGCGCGCCCATAATAATAATTCTTCTGAAAGCGTGTAGCATTTTGAAATACCTGTCTTCACCATCTTTAAATATTTCAAAATTTCTTCTTCAGCTAAACTTTTATAATCGCCAATAATGGTGTCAAGAAAGTTTGCATTAATTCCTAGAGGCCCGTAAACATCATGCGCTATTACAGAAACAATTTTATTTTTATCTTGATTTAGTTGTGTAAGATGATCCTGCTGCGCTATTTGTTCAGAAATATCAATTCCCCAACATGCAACCATCAATTCATTTTTAAATGAAATAGGAAATTTTATTATTTTATATGGAATTGAATTTTTAGCGAATCTTTTTTCAACTTTCTCAACAGTTATTCCTTCTTCAATTACAATTCTATTGCTTTCAAAATATTCCTGTGCAATATCTGAAGAATATATTTCGGAAATGTTTTTACCCGTTTCATTTTTTTCAATTTTAAATGAATCAGCAAATGAAGAATTCATGTAATGAACAAAACCTTTCTTATCAACAATCCACGCCAGCAAGTGTGTATTTTCCATAAAATCGTAAAAAAACTTTCGGCTAATATTTAGATTTTTTTCAACCTCGGCTTTCTTTCGCTGAAGCACTTCAATTTCTTTCTGTGCTGTAAGATCTTTAATTATTACACAAACATTGGTAACATTTCCGGCATCATCTTTTAGCGGCGTATAGGTTACGTCAAAATAAAGTTTAAAATCTTCCTTCGTTAATTCTGAAGTATAATGAACGGTTTCTCCGTAAAATGCTTTTTCATAAGATTTTTTTACTTCATCAACATAAGTTTCAGGAATGTATTTTAAAGCATGATCGCCAACGGTATAATCAGAATTAAAAAAACGCTGCACATTTCCTTTCGGCCTTAAAAAAACAACCTTATAATTTCTATCTATAATTAAAAAACTTTCTTCCAATAAAGTTAATACAGATGAAAAGTTGTGCAGGGATTGTTTATTCTGTATGTCCGCCGTTACATCTCTGCTAACGCTTACATAACCTAATTTTCTTTTCTCTGAATTTCTTACAGTGGTAATTATTGTTTGCAGAAAAAATTCTTTACCGCTATCCGTAATTATTTTAATTAAGCCTTTCCAATAATTTTCATTCACTAATTTTTTTATAGCCTCGTCGTGCGTACTGTCAAGGTATTTAACAAAAGCCAGTTCGTTTGATTTGCGGCCAATAGCTTCATCAGCAGTTAAATCGTAAATTTTTTCTGCTGCGCCATTGAAGGTTTTAATTCTAAAATTTTTATCTGTAGAAACAATTACGTCATCAATACACGATATTAGTGTTTCATGGTACAATAAATCTTCATCGGTTACAAGTAAGGTATTTTGAAGTGGTAGCATTCAAGTTGATTAGCGGACAAAGTAAATAAACCAAAAGGGGCTTTTTTTGTTAAAAAGTTTTTTTAATATCCGTTTGAGCCATCAAGTTTGCTAACTATTGTTAATAAGTTAAGATAAAATTTTTCATTTTTGCTTATGTTCGTTCATAATATAAATTTCAATAAAATGAAAATAATTATTTTTTTTAGTTTGATTGTTTTGCCAGCTATCACATTTTCTCAGGCAAAGCTTACACCAGAAATGCTTTTGCAATTGGGAAGAGTAAATCCCGTTGGAATTTCGAAAGACCAAAAATATGTAGTGTATTCAGTTTCTATACCTGATATTTCTGAAAATAAAAACACTACTAAAACATACCGCATTCCTGTTGCTGGTGGCGCCGCGCAGGAAATAAATAATGCTGATACACTTGTGAATAATGATCATATTTCGCCAGATGGTAAATGGAAAATTTATGACAGCGATGTAAAAATTATGAATGTTTATGGAAAGGATTTTTATCCTGATCTTACTAAAAGCAATGTACAGATATATAACTCGCTTATGTATCGCCATTGGGATACATGGGAAGATGGAAAATTCAGCCACATAATTTTATCACGCATAAATGATACAACAAAAACAGACCTGATGGCCAATGAGCCTTACGATTGTCCACAAAAACCTTTTGGTGGGGATGAAGATTATTTATGGAACCCTGATGGTAAACATGTATTGTATGTAACCAAGC
>JBDUEO010000510.1:0-2841 GCA_040002335.1 Parafilimonas sp.
AAAAGCTACTTCTACCGTAGGGTACATACACCGTGCATTTGAAAAAATTGCAGAGCGCAGGCCGTTATATCAAATTACGCCGCTTACAGACCGCATGAATTATTGCAGCAGTCCCATCAACAACATGGGCTGGCATACAACCTGCGAAAAATTACTCGGTGTAAAAACACCAAAACGTGTAGATTATTTACGTGTAATAATAATGGAACTGGCAAGAATTTCAGATCATCTTATTTGTAATTCTGTTGTGGGTGTTGATGCCGGAGCTTTTACCGGGTTTTTGTACCTAATGCAATACCGCGAATTAATTTATGAAATTTATGAATCAATTTGTGGTTCGCGGTTAACAACAAATATTGGCCGCATCGGCGGCTTCGAAAGAAATTTTACCAATGTTAGTTTTGAAAAGTTAGAAAAATTTTTAAATGAATATCCACGCGTATTAAAAGAATTCGAAAACCTTATGATGCGCAACCGGATTTTCATGGAGCGTTGTATTGGTGCTGGTGCAATAAGCGCAGAACGTGCATTAAATTATGGATTCACCGGTCCAAATCTTCGCGCAGCAGGTGTTGATTATGACGTGCGGGTGCATTCGCCATATTGCAGTTATGAAGATTTTAATTTTACGGTTCCCGTTGGCTCAACAGGCGATTGTTATGATAGGTTTTTAGTGCGTGAACAAGAGATGTGGCAGTCGCTTGAGATTATTAAACAAGCTTATCAAAAAGTGCAGGAATTTAAAGGTACCGAAGCTGAAGTGTTTCACGCTGATGTTCCTGAATATTATCTTCCTAAAAAAGAAGATGTATATACAAAAATGGAAGCGCTTATCTGGCATTTTAAAATTATAATGGGTGAAATTGATATGCCTGCCGGTGAAGTATATCACAGCGTTGAAGGCGGCAATGGTGAGCTTGGTTTTTATTTGATAAGTGATGGCGGCAGAACGCCATATCGGTTACATTTTCGCCGCCCTTGTTTTATTTATTACCAGGCGTATGAAGAGTTAGTAAAAGGTGCAATGTTAAGTGATGCCGTTATTGTAATGAGCAGTTTAAATTTGATTGCAGGCGAAATGGATAGTTAGTATGATAATTTTAAAATTTGCTGATGTGCAAATGCATTTTTTGAATTCAAAGTAAAATTTTTAAATTTATTCATGATTCAGTTTTCTATAGATAAATTACAAAAGGTTAATGAGCTTATCAGCCATTATCCCGAAGGCAAACAAAAAAGTGCTTTGCTGCCTGTATTGCATATTGCCCAGGAACAATTTGGCAACTGGCTCGATGTTCCGGTAATGGATTATGTGGCAGAATTATTACAGCTTGAAAAAATTGAAGTGTATGAAGTGGCAACTTTTTACAGTATGTACAATTTAAAGCCAGTTGGTAAATATATGTTTCAGGTTTGCCAAACCGGCCCGTGCATGTTAAATGGCAGCGATGCTATTATTGCATACATAGAAGAAAAGCTTGGTGTAAAACCAGGCGAAACAACAAGCGACGGAATGTTTACTTTAAAAACAGTTGAATGCCTGGGCGCTTGCGGTTATGCGCCAATGATGCAATTTGGAAAATTTTATCGCGAACATCTTACAAAAGAAAAAGTTGATCAATTGATTGATGAGTGCAGAGCAAAACAAAACAGCCTTAATTAATGAAAATAATTTTATCCATATTCATCACGTTTTTTGC
Source organism: Parafilimonas sp. (assembly GCA_040002335.1). Lineage (GTDB taxonomy): Bacteria > Bacteroidota > Bacteroidia > Chitinophagales > Chitinophagaceae > Parafilimonas. Next base: position 1,701 of record JBDUEO010000510.1, read on the forward strand.
TGTGGCATGCAATTCTGATCCGTCTCCAATTGCTGCAAATGACAGTGCGTTTAAAACCGTAGTACCAAGAACGCCTTTTATTGATGCAGAAAATTATGTTGGCACGTTGCCTTGTGCAGACTGTGATGGAATAGATGTTTCGCTGCAGTTGAATCACGATTCAAGTTACATCATGAATTCTGTATATAAAGAAAGCCAGGTTGATAGCAGTAATAATCATTTAGTTGATAATGGCACCTGGAGCATAGTTGGCGATGATACACTTATTTTATCAACAAAAGGAAATATAGTTAAGTATATAAAGAGCGGCTCAACGTTAACACAGCTCGATGGAAATGGCCAAAAAATTACCGGCGCCTTAGCTAATGATTATGTTTTACATAAAAAATAAATTATGTTTCATCTTGTTCCTTACTTACATTTTAATGGCAATGCCGAAGAAGTGTTGAATTTTTATAGAGATGTTTTTGATGGCGAAATAATTATGATAAACCGTTATGGTGACAGCCCGATGAAGAGTGATGAAAGCCTCAAAGATAAGATCATTCATTCACGTGTAAAATTTGGTGAGAATATATTAATGATTTCAGATTCTTTTGATGGGCGGCTTGCAAATGCCGATGGAAATATTCAATTGTCAGTTGAAATAGATGATACAAAAAAGATAGAAGAAGTATTTAATAAAATGGCTGAAGGCGGAAAAATAACAATGCCTTTGGCAAAACAATTCTGGGGCGCAACTTTTGGTATGTTGCAGGATAAGTTTGGAGTGAACTGGATGTTTAATCATGAAGAGAAAACTCAAAAGTAAAAAAGTCGAAAAAATTAAAATGCTTTTGACTTTTTAATTTTTAACTAAGATGCAAAAATTATTATTAGAAAAAGATCACATAGAAGGCATTCGCGTTTATGAAACCTACCGCAGGGAAGGTGGCTATAAAAGTGTAGAGAAAGCGTTCAAAATGTCGCAGGCTGAGATTGTTGAAGAAGTAAAGAAAAGTGGTTTACGCGGCCGTGGTGGTGCTGGTTTTCCAACAGGATTAAAGTGGAGTTTTATTGCAAAGCCTGAAGGTGTTCCGCGTCATTTGGTTTGCAATGCAGATGAAAGTGAACCCGGTACTTTCAAAGACAGGTATTTAAT
>JBDUEO010000511.1:0-2838 GCA_040002335.1 Parafilimonas sp.
TCTTTCAAAAATTCAATAATAAAAAAATTTCTTTATTAGCGCCATTGGTGCGTGGCAGAAAAGGTCATTACCGTGAGTTGTTTGAAGAGATTAGAAAAAAAGGTTTTGTAAAAGTTAGGGTAGATGGAGAAATAAAAGATATAACTGCAAAAATGCAGGTTGACCGTTATAAAATTCATGATATAGAAGTTGTTGTTGACAGGCTAAAAGTTGATGATAGCTTCAGAACACGGTTAAGCCAAAGCGTGCAGCAAACATTAAAAATGGGAAAAGATTTAATGTTTGTTGATATTGAAAACGAAAATAAACTCACTTCATATAGTAAACAGTTAATGTGCGAAGACACCGGTTTATCGTATGAAGAACCTTCGCCCAACGCATTTTCTTTTAACTCACCTTATGGTGCTTGCCCAACCTGTAAAGGTTTGGGAACCATGTTTAAAGTAAATATGGAAACAGTAATTCCTGATGCATCTTTAAGCATCAGCGATGGTGGCATTGCACCTTTAGGCGAAGAGCGTGAAGCGTATGTTTACCGGTCTGTGCAGGAAGTAGCAAAGAAGAATAAAATTTCGCTTAAAACACCGATCAATAAACTGCTGCCAAAACAACTGAATATTTTATTGTATGGAAATGAAGATGGCGAAGAAATTGAGATTGATTTTGAAAATACAAAGTTTGATGCAAACGCTCCGTATGAAGGTATTGTGAACATGCTGAAACGCTGGTTCAACAGTGGTTATAGCGAAAGTTTAAGAGATTGGTCTGAAAAATATATGCAGTTGATGGCATGTGAAACCTGTAAGGGCGCACGATTAAAAAAAGAAAGCCTTTGGTTTTTGGTTGATCGAAAAAACATCTCAGAATTAAGCGAAAAAAACCTCGACAAATTGTATGCATGGTTTGATGGCATTGAATTACGCTTAAATAATAAACAAAGAACAATTGCCAAAGATGTTATTAAAGAAATTCGTGAACGCTTAACTTTTTTATTAGATGTTGGGTTAACATATCTCACGATAAACCGCGCATCAAAAACATTAAGCGGTGGTGAAAGCCAGCGCATACGTTTGGCAACGCAAATCGGTTCGCAATTACAAGGCATTACCTATATTTTAGATGAACCTTCAATTGGTTTACATCAACGGGATAATCATCGTTTAATTTCTGCATTACAAAACCTGCGCGATATTGGTAACAGCGTTTTGGTTGTTGAACATGATAAAGATATTATGCTTGCCGCAGATTATTTAATTGATATTGGCCCGAAAGCTGGTTTTCATGGCGGCAAAATTGTAGCACAGGGAACGCCAAAAAGTATGCTGAAGCTTAATACATTAACGGCTGGTTATCTTAATGGCATTCACACCATTGGGGTTCCAAAGGAACGCAGAAAAGGCAATGGAAAAAAGCTGGTGCTTAAAGGTGCAAAGGGAAATAATTTGAAAGACGTTGACGCTGAATTTCCATTAGGAAAATTTATTGTGGTAACGGGCGTAAGCGGCAGCGGAAAATCAACTTTAATCAATGAAACACTGTATCCGCTTTTATCAAAATATTGTTACAATTCAAAAATGTCTCCGCTTGAATACAAGAACATAAAAGGATTGGAGAATATTGATAAAGTAATTGAGATTGATCAATCGCCAATTGGCAGAACACCAAGAAGTAATCCCGCAACATATTGTGGTTTTTTTACTGATATAAGAACATTGTTTGCATCTGTACCCGAAGCAAAAATTCGTGGTTACGCTGCGGGGCGTTTTTCATTCAATGTAAAAAGTGGCCGCTGCGAGGTTTGCCAGGGCGGTGGCATGCGTACTATAGAAATGAATTTTTTACCTGATGTTTATGTGCCTTGTGAAAAGTGTAATGGGAAACGCTACAATCGCGAAACGCTGGAAATTCGTTATAAAGGAAAATCAATTTCAGATGTGTTGAATATGACTGTAGAAGAAGCAGTTGAGTTTTTTCAATCGGTGCCTTATATCTATCGCAAAATAAAAGTGCTGGAAGAAGTTGGGCTTGGATATATTACACTTGGGCAAAGTGCAGTAACATTAAGCGGTGGCGAAGCGCAACGTGTTAAGTTATCAACCGAATTAAGCAAACGTGATACAGGAAAAACATTTTATATTCTGGACGAACCAACAACAGGTTTGCATTTTGAAGACATTCAGCATTTGCTTGATGTATTAAATAAACTTGCAGATCGTGGTAATACGGTTTTAGTAATTGAACACAATTTAGATGTGATAAAAGTTGCCGATCATGTAATTGATATTGGGCCAGAAGGTGGCGATGGCGGCGGTCGCATTTTGTTTGAAGGAACGCCTGAAGAATTGATAAAAAACAAAGAAAGCCATACTGCAAAATTTTTAAAAGCAGAATTGAATTAAATAAAAAAGCCCTTTTTCAAGGGCTTTTTTATTTTCTCATGTTAAACTACTTTTATTTTGCTGTGCCTTCAACTAAAACTGTTGTTTTGTTATTAATCACTTCAACAAAACCGCTTTCAATTGTATAATTATCAAAATCTGTTCTTGTTTTTAATACCTTGATATTGCCTTTACCTAAAGCCGCAACCAATGGTGCATGTTTATTTAAAACTTCAAAAGAACCTGCAATACCAGGCAATTGAATGCCGTACACATCTCCGCTATATAATTTTGTTTCCGGCGTTAATATTTCGAGCGTCATATTTTAAAATTATCCTTTTGCCTGTTCAATTAATTTCTTTCCCTTTTCTATAGCATCTTCAATAGTACCAACCAGGTTAAATGCTGCTTCAGGATATTCATCCACTTCACCATCCATAATCATATTAAACCCTCGGAT
>JBDUEO010000512.1:0-2818 GCA_040002335.1 Parafilimonas sp.
AAATTCAGGTGGTTTTTGTTCCTTGCCTTGTCACTTCCCTGCGCAGCTTTTTCACAACAATCAGACACACTTATTAATAAACTCGACAGCCTGAGCAAGAGGACAGATAGCGCTGGCGGACAAATAAATAATATTGCGTCAAAAGCTTATAATGGAAATACAAGGATCACCTTTAATTCTTATTTCATTTTATTGGGCAGTGATTTAAAACAATCTTTTACCAAACCGTTTCACATGTCAGGAAAAGATTGGGGCAATTTGGGGAAATTTGCTGTAGTTGCGGGCGCACTTTCTTTTGCTGATGAACCTATTCAAAAGCAGGCTTCGCGGTTCCATAATAATAGTCCCAACCTGGCCAATCTCAGTAAATACATAACAAATTTTGGCGGAATTTATGAGGCTTATGCCCTTGCCGCATTTGGAACTTACGGCTTTGTTTTTAAGAATAGAAAAATGCAGACAACGACGCTGCTTGCCACACAGGCTTATATTGCAGGAGCGGCGGTAGAAAGTGTAACAAAATATTTAGCCGGGCGTACAAGACCTTCATTTTACCCGGCGGGAACAGAACCTGAACCTACCTTTCTTGGCCCCTTCTCAAAAACAGGACAGAAAATAGCTGGCAGAACAAGTTATAGTTCATTTCCTTCCGGCCATACCACAGTTGCGTTTGCGGCGGCAACTGTTTTTGCTTTAGAATATAAGGACCACCCAATTGTTCCGATAATTGCATACAGCGCAGCAACTTTGATAGGGCTGAGTCGCATCACTGAAAATAAACATTGGGCCACGGACGTATTTGTGGGTGCAGCTCTTGGATTCTTAACAGGTAAAGAGGTAGTTAATAACTATCACCGCTACTCGAAACTAAAAGCTCCTAACCAAAAAAAGAATACGGTTACTTTTAATTTAAATTATTCTTACGGGCACTTTGAGCCAGGATTGATTTATAAATTCAAATAGTAATTAACCACCTGCTCGTTTTATATTTTCCTGCCGGCGCTTTTAATTGAGAAGTTTTCTTCTTCAATTTTCCGCCAGATTCGCATTATAAGTTTGTATAATTATTTAAACAATTAAAAAATGAAAAACATGAAAAAGATTATAAGTTTCGTTGCAATAATTTTTGCACTAAGCAGTGCGACATTTGCCCAGGAAAACGAAGGACATGAAAAAATAAAGGTGCCCTCAGCAGTGCAAACAGCGCTGAAACAAAAATATCCCGAAGCAAAAAATGTAGGTTGGGAAAAAGAAAATGGAAATTATGAAGCCAATTGGGGCGGCAAATCCGGTGAAGATAATTCTGTTCAGTTTACACCATCCGGTAACTTTATTGAAATTGTAAAAGCAATTCCTGTGAGCCAACTTCCGCAAAATGTGATTACGTATGTAAACCAACATTACAAGGGGACAAAAATTACAGAAGCCGGAAAAGTAACAGATGCAAAAGGTAACACATCTTATGAAGCTGAAGTCAAAGGCAAAGATGTTATTTTTGATGAGCATGGAAATTTTGTAAAAGCAGAGAAATAATTAATCTTAATTTGCAACAATGGCTGTCCCGGAAATAACCGGGACAGCTTTTTTGCTACCAATTGTTTTGTATTGGAATGAATAAAAATCAACTTCTTTTTGCGTTTTTTTTACTGGCTCCTGTCTTCCTGTTTAGCCAAAGTAGAGACCTTTCTTATTTCATCAACAGCTCAGTTAATAATAGTCCCCAGCTTTATGAATACCGAAATCTTCTTTTAACTAATAGCATCGATAGCCAGCTCATTGTTGCGGCTAACAGGTTTCAAATAACAGGAAGCGGGAATTCCTACTATGCTCCTGTTATAAATGGTTATGGTTATGATGGTGCCATTACTAATGGCCAGCAACTTTCGGCATTAGTAGCGCTCAATAAACAGATCTATAACAAGCGAAACCTGACCCTCCAGTTTCAAAACCTTCAATTGCAGCGGGATTCGTTACATGTTTCTTCAGCGATTTCTACGCAAGACATAAAAAAATCTGTAATCACGCAATATATAACCACTTATGGCGACCAGTTGCAAATTGATTTTAATAATGAAGTAATTTCCTTGCTTAGTAATGAAGAATCGATATTGAAAAAGCTAACGCAAAAAAACGTTTACAAGCAGGCTGATTATTTATCTTTTCTGGTAACGCTACAGCAACAGGAATTAACCCGCAGCCAACTTTTAGTGCAATATAAAAATGATTATGCAACCTTAAATTACATCGCGGGAATTATAGATACTACTGTTGCAACGCTTGCTCCGCCTGAATTAGCCATTGTAAAAAACCTGGTGTATGACAGCTCGGCATTTGTTTTAAAATATAGGATCGATAGCCTTCGCCTTATCAATCAACGGTCAATTATTGATGTGGGATATCGTCCTAAAGTAAGTTTATTCGCTGACGCGGGCTACCAAACAACTTTTACCATTGCACCTTATAAAAACTTTGGAACAACAGTTGGAATTAATCTTACAATACCAATTTATGACGGCCATCAAAAGCAACTGCAATACACAAAGATTAATATTGAAGAACGCACCCGTCAAAGACAAAAAGAATTTTTTACGAGGCAGCTAACCCAGCAAATTCAACAATTACAACAACAGCTTGCAGCACTGGAAGGGCTTACCGATCCCATTAATAAACAAATACAATATCTTGAAACACTGATAGGGGTAAACGGAAGACTTTTGGAAACCGGAGATATTAAAATAACGGATTATGTACTTGCTTTAAACAATTACATAACGTCAAGAAATCTTGTAGTACAAAATAGAATTGCCCGCTACCTGGT
>JBDUEO010000513.1:0-2810 GCA_040002335.1 Parafilimonas sp.
GACCCACGTATAAGAACAATTGAATGGAAACATTTGATGCACGCGGATGAAAAAGCTGCGGTTGATGGAACTCTGCTCACACATGAAACACCTTTTACACCTGAAAATTCAAATCAATACGAATATCCTTTTCCTGATAAAATTAATAAGAACTTATACGAGCAATATAAGGCTGATGCAGATAAATTAGAGAATGTGCTTATTTGCGGAAGGTTGGGAGAATATCGTTATTATGATATGGACCAGGCAATTGGCAGAGCCATGAAACTTGCATCAGAAATAATGGAAAAGTTTGAAATACCTTCTCAGCAATATGCCTGATTAATTACTTGTCACAGTTATATTGAATGCCTGTAAGATAAACTTGTTTTTTAATTCCCTTCATTACATCATTCAAAAAGCAAAGTATATTCACTACGCGAAAGTTTTCTTCAAAAACGCCATGCCCGCCTTCAGGATCAACATGCGCAATGGTTGTTTCACCCAATGTTTTTAAACGGTTATATAAAGGGGAAGTTCCGTAAATCATAGTTGCATTATCGCATGGTGTAAATGTTCGTGAATAAAATGGAACTGCCTTATCTTTTTCACCCTGAAAAAATATAGTTGGTAAAACTGTTTCACTTGTAATTAATTCAGGGTTTACAAAAGCGCCCCACATACTTATAACACCTTTTAATGTAAATGCCGCGGTATCATCAGCCGAATCTTTATCAAGCGGGCCAAGTTTTTTTGCATCATCATCAGAAAAAAATGCAGTTACATCTTTATCTTTTAAATAAGCAGTTGTAAGCGCCGTTATTGCGCCGGCACTTTGCCCACCAATAAAAATAAAATCTTTATCAATATTATATTTATCCGCGTTTTTTGCTACGTAACGTAATGCAGTATGCGCATCCTGAACTGCGCGGTACATAGCTTGTTTTAATCGAACAGTATCATTACAGGTTGTAGCAGCTTTTGATACAAATCCCCATCCTAACCTGTAGTCAATTGAAATGGCAACATATCCATTATTCGCAAGTTTGGAACAGGTTGATGCGAGGCCTTTTTTATCGCCGCCAATAAAACTACCGCCATGAATTAAAATAACCGCTGGAAATTTTTTGCCCTGCGCATTAGCCGGTTTATATATATCTAATGCAACCTGTTGTTGCGATCCTTTATAATTTATTGCAACATCGTTATAAACAACATTTTTTACAACAGTTCCATTAAAAATGTTGCTCGTGTCATAACCTGTATTGCCACTAATGTTATTGTTGCCAGTGTTCCTGGTTTGTTTTTTTACTGTTTTTGCCTGACGCAAGAAACGGCTGCATGATGAGAATGTTATTACAAGTACTACAAGACATCCAACAGCAAAAAAAATCTTTGTCATAATATTATTTACGATGGCAAAGCATCAGTTGTTTAATTTTATTTCGAACATTGCAGGCCACATTTTGCCTGTTATGTAAAAAACTTTTTTGGTTGAATCGTAGGCAATTCCGTTTAATACATTGCCATTAGTACCAGGATAATTTTGCGCATTATAGTTCATGCCGCTTTTTTGCAAAATACCAGCCATATCTAAAACGCCAAGTACATTTCCGGTTTGCGGATCTATCTTTAAAATATGATCTGTTTGATAAACATTTGCATAAAGAAATCCATTCACATATTCCAGTTCATTTACAGAGCTTACCGGCCCGTAATTATCTGAAACACTTATTTGATTTACGATTTTAAAATTTTCCGGATCAACAAAATAAATATTACTGCTGCCTGTGCTTATAATTAAATCTTTTCCATTGTTCGTCATTCCCCAACCTTCATAAGGCCACGTTAATTCATTTATTTTTTGAAAGGTTGAAGCATCGTAAACAAACACTTTATGCTCCTGCCAGGTAAGCTGGTAAATTTTATTATTAAGCACGCTTATTCCTTCGCCAAAATATGTTGAATCAAGCTTGATGGATTTTTCAATCTTTCCGTCAAGATTTTTTTCTACCAACTTGCTTGTACCATAATTGCCTCCGCTTTCATACAAATTATTATTCACTAATTCTAAACCTTCTGTATAAGAAGAAGTATCGTGCGGATAAACTTTTACAATAGAATAATTAATTAATGGCGGCGGCGGATTTCCGTTATCTACATTATTATCGCCTGCAGGTTGTTTGGTATTACAGGCTGAAAAAATAAACAACAGGCAAAAACAAAAACGAAACAGTTTCATGCAAAAACAATAGTTTATAAATAGATGAAGGCAAATGTATATTCATAAAAATTAATAATTTGTAATAAATGCGCCTTGCATTTAAACTGGCATTATTTTAACTGTTTAATTGAAATCTTATAAATACTTTGCGTCGAATGAAAAAAATAGTACTTCTCCTGCTGATAATTCCGTTCATTTCATGTGAACCATTGCAACAAACTTCAGGTGCATCATCATCTTCTTCAAACAATACACAACAATCAAAAATTGCGGATGCGTTAAAACAGGCATTAACCATCGGCACGCAAAACAGTACCACCAAATTAAGTGCTGTGGACGGTTTTTTTGCTGATGCTGCTGTAAAAATTTTAATGCCGCCTGAAGCAAAAAATGTTGAAACAACATTGCGCCAGTTTGGATTAGGAAGTATGGTTGATAAAACAATTATGTCTTTAAACCGTGCTGCTGAAGATGCGGCAAAATCTGCAACACCAATTTTTGTAGATGCGATAAAACAAATGACAATATCTGATGCATTGGGAATTTTACAGGGCGGCGATTTTGCAGCTACTGATTATTTCAAGCAGAAAACAACAGCTTCACTTAC
>JBDUEO010000514.1:0-2801 GCA_040002335.1 Parafilimonas sp.
TTGAATAAGCAACTGCACCATTCACATTTGTTGTTTGCAAACGATAATAATTATTGCCGCTTAATGGATTTGGATCAGCATAAGTATAACTAGAATTATTGCCTACATTTATCTTTGTAATTGAATTGAAATGAATACCATCGTAGCTGCGCTGCATTACATAGCTGCTAATGCTGCTATTATTATCCCAGGTAAAGCCGTTATGATGTTGTATCCAATGACGGATTTTAGTGATGATAATTTGCTTTTGAGTGAGAATATTATTATAACGTGCTAAAAGCGGGCGGTATCCGTTTAAATAATTAGCATTCCCGGCGATTATTTTGTTATCTTGTAACACTGCATTATCAACGAAAATAGACCCTGAAAACGCTGTTATTTGAATGCCATTCGCACCAAAAGCAGAATCAATTTTTCCGTTACTTGTTAACCGGGTCAATGCAATTTTTGTTGGCGTATTATAGGCTGCACTTCCTACACCAATAATATTATCGTTATTATCAATTAAAACTGTGTTGACCTGGGACGATAAATCTTCGAATTTGACCGTTGCCGTACCACTACCACCAAAACTTCTATCAATACTTCCATCCATATTGTATCTTATAAATAGCATATTGCCTGGAGCATTGCTTAAATCACCAATTCCTCCTGCAACTATTTTTCCATCAGATTGCAAAGCAAGAGAAAAAAGGTCATCATCATGTAATGAAAAATCAGTTACTACAGTTCCGTTAATTCCAAAACTATTGTCAAGGCTTCCATCTGTATTATATTTCCAGAGTATAAAGCTATTATTCTCACCTCCCGTAAAAGTCGTTGCACCAGCTACGATTTTACCATCACTTTGCAAAGCAAGGCTGGTTGCGTTACCTAAAAATTTTGTATCAATAAGCACACTATTTACCACTATGCCCTGCTGGCCAAATGAGTTATCAGTACTCCCATCTGCATTAAACCTAGCTACAAACAATTTTGTATCAGGATTTGTAAGATCCTTAATCTGTGTTCCTGCAACAACAATCTTTCCATCAGTTTGCAATTGCATTGCGCCTACAGATTCATACTTTCCAAAATCAATAGTAGAAATGCCGTTTATTCCAAAAGAAGAATCTACTTTTCCATCAGCGGTGAATTTAATCAGGATTACATCGCCGTTACTGACACCGCCGCCTGCAACTGCAAGTATTTTTCCTTCATGCGTAACAGCAACTATGCCTGCCGGAAACGATACGGCAGCAATGGCTAAACCACTATCGCCAAAATCATAATCTATATTACCATCAGGAAGGTAACGGATGATCGCTAATCCATTAATTGATTCGCTACCGGCAAGAATTTTTTTATCTGGTTGAATTGTAATATTGCTACAATAAAAACCTGTAGGATTAGTTACAAATCCACTATCACCGAACCTCTTATCTAAGGTCCCGGTCTGTGCACTGCTTACCGCGGTGAATAATAAGCAAATAAGTATTGAAGTTGTAGTTTTCATATTAATTATTTTAAGGTGTAATTGCATCACCGGTATGGCAATGTAAATTATCATATTGGCTTTCGTTATTGCATGGAACTGCTGGATTGTCTCCGCAGTCGTTATTGTCTGTACTGCATTTATTACGATCATTTTTGCATTCGATAAAAACTTTATGGTTTGTTGTACTAACCTCAAGCGAAGTTGCAATATGTCCTAATATTGCTTGAAAGAAAGTACATGATCGTTCTACAATATAAGTCAGGACGTCATTGGAATTTTCATCAACACCAATTCCGAAATCGCTACAATATTTGGTCGTTGGATCCATGTCGTCTGTCTTATCAAGTCCGTGAGCCATTGAGCAATCTAGGTACAATTCTCTAAAAATCTGTAGTGGTGTTAGAATTCCATCAAATATTCCTTTCGAACCCAAGTCATACAAGAGGGGCGGAGAAGTTACTCCGCCCCTCTTGTATTATAGGTGAATGTATAAGGCAATATATATCTGAATTATTATCAAATTTTCCTGGCAGTGTGCGCCAGCCCTGGTCATCCACCAAATGCCAGTGAAATGTATTCATCTTATACGAAGCCATTAGGTTGATATATTCTTTAACTAAATCAGGTCCAAAGAAATGACGGCTTACATCCAAATGCATACCGCGCCATTTAAAGCGTGGGTAATCTGTTACCTGCATACAAGGCACCTGCAATGCAGCGTTGGTGCGAATTGCAGGCAATGTTTGAAACAGTGTTTGCATGCCATAAATAATACCTGCCCTTGTATTGGCAACTACTTCTATTGATGCAGGCGTTACCGTAAGCAAATAACCTTCATCGCCAATAGTTGCTGTTTTTTTAATGGATAGATGAATTGATTTTTTGCTACCTGCATTTAATGGCAAACTATAACCGCTGATAGTTTTTATATAGGATACGAAAAATGTTGCCGCTTTTTCCAGGTCTTTATTTTGTTTATCAAATACTATGGATGTATTTCCCTCTATTACAAAATTTCCATCATTTACTTTAAGGCTTACAGGCCGTGGTATAATGCTGACCGTTTGCTGTGCAAATAACATCGATGGGAACAGCATTAAAAAAGCAAGCAAAATGTTTTTGTTCATGTGTTGATGTTTATCTAGAATCTGTTTGAGTTATTTTTTTGTTATCGGCAGTTGTAAAAAGTGGCATCACGGTTGTGTCACTCCCTTGTACTAAATATTTTCATGGCAACTTTGGTTTCCTAATCTAACTTTTCAATTAATTAAAATAGTTTCTCAGTTTTAAAACTCAACTGCACAAAATACAATCTCTTTATAAT
>JBDUEO010000515.1:0-2792 GCA_040002335.1 Parafilimonas sp.
GCCGATGCGTTAAACCGAAAAACTGATACTTTAAAAAAACAATTTGCTGCGGCCGGTTTGCAATGGCCCGCACATCAAATTTATATTCGTTCATTTAAGTACGACAGCCAGTTGGAAGTTTGGGTGCGCAATAATAATGATGAACCTTTTAAGTTATTTAAGACATATAATGTTTGCGCTTTGGCGGGTACAATGGGCCCGAAACGCATGGAAGGTGATTACCAGGTTCCTGAAGGATTTTATTATATAAATGCGTTTAAGCCAAACAGTTTATACCACATGTCGCTTGGATTAAATTATCCGAATGCATCGGATAAAATCATCAGCAATGGAACAAACCCCGGCGGCGATATTTACATTCATGGAAGTTGTGTAACAGTTGGATGTATTCCCATTCAGGATTACCAGATTGAAGAAGTGTATATACTTGCCATGAGCGCCAAAAATAATGGGGAAGATTTTATTCCCGTTCATATATTTCCTATACGTTTTAATAATGCTAAAAGTGTTGCTTATTTTGATAAGACAACTAAAGATGAGCCCGATGTTCAGCAGTTTGAAACAACGCTTAAAGAAGTATATGATTATTTTGAAAAGGAAAAGAAACTACCCATTATTTCTATTGATAAAAAAGGTGGTTATGAAATGTTGAATTGATTTGTAATGAACGAAAAATCATGAATTCAAAGTCATCTCTTTATACAACGCCACAATTTCATGAACTTGTTTAGTGAGTGAATAATTCTTCTCAACAAAACTTCTTGCGTTTAAACTTTCTGTTTTGAATTTTTGCTGATCAGAAGCATAAGATGCTACAACTTTTGCAATTGATGGTGCATTAAAATCATCATACTTATAACCAAAACCATCAAACGGCAATTGTTTTATTCCGCCAACATTGCTTACAACAGGAACGCAACCTGTGCTCATTGCTTCCATAATCGCAAGTGGCAAACCTTCAAAATCGCTGGTTAATAAAAAAATATCTATACGTTTAAATGCTTCAACAGTACTTGCTAACATCCCCGGCAATTCTATTTTATCCTGCATGTTTAATGATTTAATTTTTTCACGCAACATATCATCATCAGGCCCATCGCCCACCATTAAAAATTTTATGTGTGGATTTATCTTATGAATTGCTCCAGCTACTTCAGCCCAACGATCAACTCTTTTTTGAGGACGGAACCTTGCCACTAATCCAATTGTAAAATTATTATTGACATTATCATAATCACGATGCGCATTCGTGAATTTATCAGTATTAATTCCGTTAAGAATTGTTGCTGTTTTTTTTGTTTTAAAGAACCAGCCTTTATGCGATTTATTTACTACTTCGCCAACTTCATGCGATACATAGATCAGGCTGTCAAACATGCCATAAGTTAGACCGCTTAAATAGTAATTATATTTTGTATAGAAGTTTACAAGATTATGTTCGCTGTAAATAAATTTTGTTTTGCGGTTAAATAATTTTGCGGGAATCGTCATCCAGCCTGCAACGGGTAAATGCATGTGCACCACATCGTATTTATCCATTATAATATGGCGCAGGAATTTTGCGTAGGCAATAAAAAATTTCCAGGTTGTTATTTTATAATAATGAATGGAATTTACGTTTGGCTTTACTTCTTCAACCAGCCCGAGTTTTTTATGATCGAGAATATATAAATCTGATTCAACGTTTTCTTTAAAGTAAGGGTGCGCAAAACATTCGCGCAGCAATACTTCTGCGCCGCCATAACTAAACACACGAATAACGTGTGCAACTTTAATTTTTCTTTCCATTCTTTATTTTAAAAAAGTTCAAGGGTTTACAAGTTTACGTGTTCACTTGTACACGATTTAAACCAACATTTAAACTAATAATAATTTCCTGTAATTGCAAGAATTTGCTGTTTTGTTTCTTCCGGCATTGCACTTTTTTTTGTTGCTGACTGCCGTTCGTTGCGATTATCAACAATCATATTTTCAAGATATGCATCTACATTTTTTGATGGTGGCAATTGCATAAACTCCATCATTTTATAAATAAATGTTTTAGCATCTTTTACAAAATCTTCATAACGGCATTCATACACATTCAAATCAAGTTTATTAATTTCCTGCTGTGTTGTTTCCATTAATTTTTTATACTGAAGCGCTGTAATTAGTGCAGGCTGATCTTTTATAGTTTCTGCATAAGCAATTTCCTCAGGTGTATATGCGCCGCGCCACCAAAGCTTATCAATTCCCATACGCTGCCAAAAGCCAACTTCTAACCAAGAACGAACAGTAGCCACAGGTTCGCGTACTACATTTACAATAAGTGCATCAGGAAAAATACTGGTTAAATATTCTAACCGCGCCGGGCCGGTAAACTTCATGATCAACCGTTTTTTGCCCTGGTATTTTACCTGTTTATTTAGGAATGAACGAATGCGTTTTATTTCATCAGGTGTCGCTTTTTCATTTATTAAAAAACCACGTGAAAAATCTATGCGTTTACCTGAAATATGTTCCCAAAAATTATAACGCTCAATCGGGTTAAATAAAACCAAATCAAATTTTGATTGATTTTTTTGTCTTGTGTTTTTACTTACACCAACATATTTATAAAACTTTTTAAAGTGCCATATTTTATTATTAAAAAATTGACGCAATAAATTTATAAGTGGTGTAAAAACAATTATTTCCTGCCAGTTAGAATGCCATGCAAGATCTTGATGCTGAAAAATTATTTCAGACATAATAGTTGTGCCGCTGCGGCCGCTGCCAATTATAATAATAGGTTTATCAAGAAATTTTTCCTC
>JBDUEO010000516.1:0-2785 GCA_040002335.1 Parafilimonas sp.
TGCTTGAAAAAATTGCCGTGAACTTACTGGCAGGTGTACCCGCAGTTGTAAAACCTGCAACGGTTACATCTTATCTTACAGAAGCAGTTGTAAAAGAAATTGTCGCATCCGGCATTTTACCAGCTGGCGCTTTACAGCTTATTTGTGGTAGCGCAGGCAATATGCTCAACTTCGTAAATTCACAGGATGTGGTAACATTCACCGGCTCTGCAACTACCGGTTTGAAATTAAAATCACATGCAACTATATTGGGAGAAAGCGTGCCCTTTAATATGGAAGCAGATTCTTTAAACTGTATTGTTCTAGGCGATGATGTAGCGCCTGGCGTACCTGAATGGGATATTTTTATTAAAGAAGTAAAAAGAGAAATGACGGTGAAAGCGGGACAAAAATGTACCGCCATTAGACGCATATTTGTCCCCGAAAATAAAATGGAAGATGTGTGGAAAGCACTTGGAACTGAACTTGATAAAACAGCCATCGGCAATCCTTTGAATGAAAAAGTAAGAATGGGTTCTCTCGCTGGCCAGGGTCAAAGGGACGAGGTAAGGAGCCAGGTTCAAAAATTATTGGCATCTTCAGAAATTATTTATGGCTCACTGGATAGTGTTGCAGTGATTGATGCAGATGCAACAGAAGGCGCTTTCTTAAGCCCGTTATTGTTGTTGAATAAAACGCCATTCTCTTCTGAAGAACCGCATAGCATTGAAGCTTTTGGGCCCGTTAGTACGATCATGCCTTATAAAAATATGGATGAAGCCATCGAACTAAGTAAAAAAGGAAAAGGAAGTTTATGCTCATCTATTGTTACAGCCAGTCCTGCCAATGCAAAAGCGTATGTAATAGGTGCGGCTACACATCATGGAAGAATTTTGGTATTGAATAATGAATGCGCAAAGGAAAGTACCGGTCACGGCTCACCCTTACCGTTATTGGTTCATGGCGGTCCGGGAAGGGCAGGCGGCGGAGAAGAAATGGGCGGGTTGCGTGGAGTAAGGCATTACCTGCAGCGCACAGCCATCCAGGGATCACCTACTATGATAACGGCAATAACCAATGTTTTCCAGGCTCATGCAAAAGGGAACACAGGCGGCATTCATCCTTTTAAAAAATATTTTGAAGAATTAAATATCGGCGATCAGTTAATAACTGAAAAAAGATTAATAACTTCAGAAGATATTGATAAGTTTGCGGCATTGAGCGGCGACAAGTTTTATGCGCACCTGGATGCTACTAATTTTGAAGGCACCATGTTTGAACAACAGGTAGCACATGGATACTTTATCATGAGCGTTGCTGCCGGTTTGTTTGTTGACAGCTACGAAAAAAATCCTGTACTATTGAATTATGGCATTGATGAGCTTCGGTTCACCAAACCGGTTTATCCCGGAACGTCGATGTATATTCGCTTTACCTGCAAAGAAAAAATCGCACAGGAGTTGAAAGAAATTAATCCCGAAGTGAAGATGGTACAAGGTGCGGATATTCCAAAAGGGATTGTAAAATGGCTGGTTGAGATGTTTGATGATACGGATGAAACGGTAGGTGTTGCTACGATTTTAACCATGGTTGAAATGAAGAATAAAATTTAATGCCTTTGCCCCTCTATGAAAGAGAGGGGTTGGGGTGAGGCTCAAAATTTAAAAATTAGTATTATGAGTATTAAGGAAATCCAGGAAGGTTATGTAAAATCAGAGGTACATAACGGCGTAACAACGATTGAATTTTTTCATCCACAAAGCAATTCTTTACCTGGAAAGATATTGGAGGAGATGGCAAAAGAAATTCATTTTGCAGGTACACATTCAGAAACAAAAGTGATTGTATTAAAGAGTGCCGGTGACAGGGCTTTTTGTGCGGGTGCTTCTTTTGATGAATTGTTGCAAATCAAAACTGAAAAAGAAGGAACGCAGTTTTTTAGTGGCTTTGCACATGTGATAAATGCCATGCGTAAGTGCCCGAAATTTATCATCGCACGCATACAAGGCAAATGTGTTGGCGGCGGTGTTGGCCTCGCAGCAGCAGCAGATTATGCCATTGCCACTGAAAATGCAGACATTAAACTCAGTGAACTTGCGCTTGGCATCGGGCCATTTGTAGTTGGTCCTGCTGTAGAAAGAAAGATCGGCATAGCAGCGTTCAGTGCGCTCGCAATTGATGCTGCCATGTGGCGCAATCACGATTGGGCAAAAAGAAAAGGCTTGTTCGCCGAAGTACATCCTAATGTTGAAAACATGGATGAATCTATTGCTCGCCTTGCATTCACACTGGCGCATTCAAATCCTGCTGCTATGGCTGAATTGAAAAAGATAACCTGGAAAGGAACCGAGCATTGGGACGCATTGCTAATAGAGAGAGCGGCTGTAAGTGGCCATTTGATATTGAGCACTTTTTCAAAACATGCAATAGAAAAGTTTAAAGTAAAAGCGTAAAGAATAGTCAAACAAAAAAACCTTCCAATCGGAAGGTTTTTTAAATGATATTACTTTTTGCCTGCTTTGCCAATCTAACGATTCGTTAATCCGTTCTGAACAATCTTATATATGTTGAGGTGTTAAGAGAAATTGTATTTTCTATGTGGATTGGATAAAAACAAATGATTGAACATTATTTTAAATCTTTCTTTAATCGAACCAGCCGGCTCCACTTTATTTTCAAAATATTCTGCCTCTGCAATTTTCATTTTTACAAGTACCAATCTTCCCGATGCACCGACCGCTTTGGAGTAATTGCTTATGGTAATAAAAGCTTCATTGTCATCTTCAACAATGGTTGCGTTTCCACC
>JBDUEO010000517.1:0-2785 GCA_040002335.1 Parafilimonas sp.
CCAGTTTCGGGATCACCAAGGAGTGACCCTTCCGTACCGGGTTAATATCCAAGAACGCGAGAAAGCGGTCGTCCTCGCCCACCTTGTGGCAGGGGATCTCGCCCCGGATGATCCGTGTGAAGATGCTCGCCATCAGCGGGAGATCTCCAACACTTGGAATTTCGTGGTGCCGTTCGGCGTGACGATCTCCGCTTCTTCGCCCACTTTCTTTCCCAGCAAGCCCTTCCCTATCGGTGAGTTCACACTGATCTTACCTGTCTTGAGGTCTGCCTCACTTTCGGCGACCAGGGTGAAGGCACGTTCCATCGTTCCACCGGATTGGCGCACTCTCACCGTGCAGTGTATGTAGACCTTGTCGGTATCCACATGGTCGGGATCGATGATGCGGGCGCTCGCCATCACTTCCTCCATCTTCGCGATACGGGCTTCCAGCAGTCCTTGATCCTCTTTGGCGGCGTGGTATTCCGCGTTCTCGCTCAAGTCACCCTTATCACGCGCCTCTGCGATCTGTTTGCTGATGTGGGGTCGATCGACCGTCTTCAGCCGATGCAACTCATCCTGCAGCTTCTTCAGTCCCTCCTCGGTGTAGTAGGCAGTTGTGCTCATTTCGGTCCGCCGTGGCCCGGCGGTAGGCATTGTTGGTCACGATAGGTGCTCACACTGAAAAAGGACCCCATCGGGTCCTTCTCCAAAGGTAGTATTTCCCGGACTTATAGGCTCAGGCGGATGCCTATACTGTGGACGCCGCTGAACGGGTTGGTTGCGCGGTAACCGTAGTCGATGGCGATCACGCTCTTCTTCTCATCCCCGAAAGGAAAATCGAGACTGACCCCGCCGCTAGGGCCTGTGAACACGGTTTCGCGCTGTTCCTTGCTGGTCACGTCCTTTTCATAGAGATATCCGCCACGCACATGGAGCATCTTCTTGAATGCATATTCCGCGCCCACAACGAACTGGTCCTTGGTGAAGGAATTGGAGATGAATGTCCCCGCGAGTGTGATCCTGTGGAGTTCGGAAATGTTGAAATCGTAAGCGGCACCGATGTTCATCATGGACGGCAGTTCGAACTGGGCTGAACGCTGCTCCAATGTGAGCGTGTGATCACCCGTGACCAAAAGGCCCTGCAGAGCAAGACCGTCCCCACTGAACTTCATGGCGGGACCTACATTCTTGAGCGCAATACCGAAGTGGATGTTCTCGGTAGCACCCGTAACATACTGGATGCCCGCGTCGAAACACACACCGGAGGTGCGCACGTTGGCGATGGATTCGGACACCACGCGAACGAGCAATCCCCCGAATATGCTGTTGGAGAAGGCCTTCGAATAAGCCAAGCCGATGTTGGCCTGCGTCGGGCTGAACGTCCCTAAGCCTCCCTCCGGTTGGTCCACGGTGGTCACCGGGACATCACCGAAGGAGAAGGTGGTGGCCGTGATCCCGATCACCCCGCTTTCACCGAGCTTTTGTCCGAAACCAACGGCGTTGATCTTTACCCCGCTGCCCTCCAGCCATCGCGTACTGGTGAACAGGATCTCCGTCTTTCGCACGTGCGCCAGCCCGGCCACGTTGCCGAACATGCCCTCCGCCCCTTGCAGGGTCGAGGTGTTCGCCAGTGACCAGCCGTTGCTACGTGCCCACGGGTTCACCAAGAGTTGCGTCGCACCCGCGGAACCCACACGGTCCGGGTTGCCTGCCATTGCACTGCCGGCGATCAAGGCCAGGCCGATGCCCGCCATCATGCGCGCTCCAGTAATGTTCATCCTCATGCTGTTCAACATTGTACCAAGTGTGATGGCTTAGAAATTCTGGAGATCGACGGGCCTGATCACGCCGAACCATTTGATGACCCGCTCGCCAAGGCCCGGTGCATCGATGTGGCACAAATAGGTGCCGCCTGCGATCGGGACGTTGTATTGGTTCTTCAGGTCCCAGTCCAGGTAGGTAAGCTCATTGTCCTTCTTGTACTTGCGCACCAGTGTACCGCTTATGGTATAGATGCTGATGGTGCAGGTCTTCGGAAGGTTGATGAACTTCACACGGTTGTCCAAGCGGGTGGTCTCATAGCCGCTGTACGCGTAGTACGGATTGGGCACCACACCGATCAGGTCCAGACCTTCCTTGCCCACCTCGGTAACATTGGTCTGTGCAACGGACTCCCCGGTGCTGAAGGCGTAGAGCGGTAAACCACCGTTGCGGACCGGAACGATCTCAGGCTGATAGCCGGAGAACGGCTGGCCATAGACGTTGTATGGCTTGCTCACGGACATCCGCAGCTTCACTTCGGAAGGGACGAGCCCCTCCTGAGGTGTCTTCATTTGCATGCCATCAGCGAGCAGTGCGGAACCCACCCATGCCACACCGCGGTACACCTCAGCGACGTTGGCTGCATTGTTGCCCTCCATCTTGGTCCTGGCAAAGGCGCATTGGTCGTACTGCGGCATCCGGTTGCCTGCCAGGACGGTATTCGTCTGGAGCCTCCTCACGTTCCTGCACACGTAGATCCAATGGCAACCGCCGAACATGGGATTGCCGAACTGCAGGTTGTAAAGCTTGTCGCTGGGGTTCCACAACATGTCGTTGCCGATACCACCACCCGTGAAGCTGTTCTCACCGAAGAAGAGGTTCAATCGTTCCCCGGTCTCCAGGTCCACCGCATAGCCCGGGAACCAGCTCATGCCAGTGGCGTTCACCAAGTTGGCTTCATCCACGTTCGCACCGGAGTCCGTTGCCTTGAGCCCGTTCTTGTCCACACTCGGCCGGGGTCGCATGTACAACTTCTTCACGT